>JBJYXS010000405.1:0-7109 GCA_046260075.1 Anaerolineales bacterium
CCGGCGGCGGGCGCGCAGGGCGAACTGGCCGGCGTGTTGATGATCCGCGCCTATCATCAGGAGAACGGCGATCCGGACCGGCGGCTGATGCTCATTCCCAATTCCGCCCACGGAACCAACCCGGCCTCCGTCACGATGGCCGGCCTGGAGGCGGTCGAGGTGCCGTCCGACGAGCGCGGCAACATCGACCTGGAAGCCTTGCGCAAGGAGTGCAATTCCTCCGTCGCCGGCCTCATGCTCACCAACCCCAACACGCTGGGGCTGTTCGAGGAAAACATCCTGGCGGTGTCCGAAGCCGTCCATGCGTGCGGCGGGCTGCTGTACGGCGACGGCGCCAACCTCAACGCCCTGCTGGGCGTCGTCCGCCCCGGCGATCTGGGGTTCGACGTGATGCATTTCAACCTGCACAAAACCTTTTCCACCCCGCACGGCGGCGGCGGACCGGGGGCCGGACCGGTCGGAGCATCGGAGAAACTGGCCGATTTTCTGCCCGGGCCCGTCGCGGCGGTTGTGGAGAAAGGCGGCGAGTCGGAAGCTCCGCTCTACGGATGGCGGGATCCGCAAAAAAGCATCGGCCGGCTGCGCGCCTTCCACGGCAATTTCGGGATTTTCGTCCGCGCCTATGCCTACATCCGGAGCCTGGGGGCCGACGGGATGCGCCGGGTGGCCGAGACGGCCGTCCTGAACGCCAATTACCTCCGCGCGCTGCTGCAGGACGATTACAAGATGTCGCATGAAAGGAAGTGCATGCACGAATTCGTGGCCGAGGGCCGCTGGGCGGATGCGCCGGGGATCGGCGCGGTCGATATCGCCAAGCGGCTGATCGACTTCGGGGTGCATCCCCCGACGGTGAAATTCCCGATCATCGTCCCCGAGGCGTTGATGATCGAGCCGACCGAGACCGAAAGCAAGCAGACGCTCGACGCCTTCGCGGACGCGATGCGCCAGATCGCGCGCGAAGCCCGCGACGAACCCGAACTGCTCCACCAGGCCCCGCACGATACGCCCGTCGGACGGCTGGACGAAGTCCGCGCCGCCAAGCAGCCGGTGTTGACGGAGAAAATCCCAGGAGGATCCCCATGAAAGACACGATCCGGCAAACCGTTGTCGCTTTGTCCATCCTCGCCACTATCGTCGTAAATCTTCTGGCTAACGCCCTGCCTTTCAACGACCTGACCACCGCGGAAATCTCGGACCGGTTTCAGGTGTATTTCGTCCCGGCCGGCTACGTGTTCTCCATTTGGGGCCTGATTTACATCGGCCTGATCGCCTACGGCGTATTCCAGGCGCTTCCGGCTCAGCGGGAAAATCCCCGCCTGCAATGGATCGCCCCCTTCGTCGTCGTCGCCGGGCTCTGCAACTGCGTCTGGCTCTTCCTGTGGCACTACGAGCAATTCACCCTGACGCTGGTGCCCATGTTCGGCTTGCTGGCGATGCTGATCCTGGCCCACCGGAACCTGGGGACCGGACGGAATCCGGCCGGTTCCGCCGAGACCTGGGCGGCCCGCGTACCGATCAGCATCTACCTGGGATGGATCACCGTCGCCGCCGTCGCCAACGTGTCCGACGTCTTAAACTTCCTGCAATGGGATGGATGGGGAATCGGCGCCCGGGATTGGACTCTGGTGATGTTTGCGGCCGTCCTGGCAATCGGCGGGCTGATGAGCATCACCCGCCGCGACGTCGCCTTCAACCTCGTCCTGGTGTGGGCGCTGGTGGGAATCGCCGTCGAGCAGGCGGCGGCCAAATCGCTCGTGCTCGGATCGCTGGTCACCGCCGCGCTGCTGTTGGCTGTGCTGGCCTACAGCCTGTATCCGCGCCGAGCGGCAAAAAACGTTACCTGATCGGCCGGTCTTCCTGCCCCACCCCTCCCTTCCACCCGTCGCTTCACGCCGGGACATCCTCCCCAAATGCGCGACAACATACTTCACTTATGGATGCCTTCCCCCGCGCATTTGGGGAGGACAAGGAGGGGTACGACCATTTCTTCGCAATAAACAAAAAGGACCCCTCCGCAAGCGGAGGGGTCCTTCGGTTCTTTCCAGACGCGCTATTTGCCGAGGTATTCCTCGAAGGCCGCCTTGCCGACCCGGTAAGCCTTGCCGATCTTCTTGGCCTTGAGTTCCTTGCTCTTGATCAGCTCGAGGACGTCCTCTTCGCTGACTTTCAGCAGCGAGGCGACGTCCGCGACGGTCATGACATCCGGCAGGGATGCGGCGGCGGTGCTCGCGGCGTCCGCCTTGGAGGCGCCCGCCTTGAGGGCTTCGCCCATGACCTGTCCGATGCTCATTCCGGCACCGATCCCGGCCGTCAAGCCGGCCCCGCCGCTGGGGTTCTTGGCCGCATCGCGCATCGCGTCCGCAGCCTGGAGCTGGGTGTAGGTGGCCATGTCGAGCATGCCCATCGCCCGCAGTTCCTCGGCGCTCTTTTCGGACGGTTTGAGGTTCTCGATGTAGAACGACTTCAGCGTCAGGCCGACGGCCTTGAAATCATCCTGCGCCTTGGCGCGGACCCCCGCGCCGAGTTCCTCGGTCAATCCGATCAGCGCGGGGACGTCCTTTTTGGCCGCCGTCTCGCCGAGCAGGTCGGAAAGCTTCGAAAGCAGGATGGCGCGCAGCCGGCCCTGGATGTCGGCGGTCGAGTAGGCGCCGGTGGTGCCCACAATCTGGGCCACGAACTGCTGCGGGTTGGCAACCTGGAACGAGTAGCTGCCGAAGCCCTGCATCAGCGCCACGCCCAAGCCCATGCCCGGATTGCGGATGATGATCGGCTGGGCCGTGCCCCACTTCTGGTCGGCGAACTCGCGCATCGAAACGAAGTACACCTCCGCCGTGAAGGGGGTGCGCTCGTTGAAGGCCTTGCCGATCAGGTCGACCAGGAAGGGGACGTTTGCGGTGGTGATCGTGTGCCGCCCGGCCTTGAAGGTGTCGAGCGCGCGGCCGTCGCGGAAAAACACCGCCGACTGCGCTTCGCGGACGATCACCTGCGAGCCGATTCGGAAATCTCCAAAACCGGATTCCGGGAAGCGGTGAACGATCTCGTCCCGCATCTCATCCGGGTACTCGACAACGTCGAAAATCCTTGCCATGGGTTTCTCTCCCGCGGGGAAATGGATCCCCGCAAAAATCACCGGCCCGGGGGGCCGGAGGTTGACGGATGGTTACTGGCTCGCCGGCGCGTCGGACCCGAGAATCAGTTCGTTTCGCTTCTGGAAGGCGTCCAGCGCGTCCTGGGCCAGCGTGGCGACGTTGTGGATCGCCGCCGGCAGCCCGTCGGTGCCGGTCGAGGAGGCCACATTGTCCACCGCCGCCGAAAGCTGTGTGGCGCGGTCGAGCAGCGAAGCGTCGAATTGGTACAACTTCACCAATTCCGGTTCGTTGACCTTCACCGCGTCGAATAACCCCGCGTATCCATAGGAAGCGGTGCGCACCTGGTCGATCAACGTGCGCAGCTTGATCGCCGCCGCCTCGAGGTTGTCGATCTTGTCGATCGTTCCCTCGTCGATCATCTGCCGCTGGAGTTCAGAAATCCGCGACCATTGCTGTTCGAGGCGGGTGGCCACCGTCTCGCGCAACAGCTTGTCCGCGTCGCGGCGGGCGTTCTTGTCCACGTAGCCCTTGAATCCCGGAATGAACGCGACGATTTTTTCGAGCAGGTTCCTGCTGTCCGTGATTTTCTGGAACAGGTCTGACATGCGAAACCTCCTTGGTTCCAACATCCGACGGCGTATGCTGCCTTATTATAGGCGAGTTCTCCGCCGGCGCAAGCAGGCCGATCGAAAAAACCCCTCCGCCGGAGGAGGACTTTTCGGACTCCATAAAAATATACGCGGAATGCAGCGGCGGGTCGCAAGCGGCCGCCGCCGAAAACACGCCGGGGATCTCCGGGCCCTACCAGGGCTTCGCGATGGGGACCCTGCCGAACAACCGCCGGATCCGATACCGCCACGTCGCGCCCCGGGGGATCTTTCTTCCTTTTTCAGCCAGGAAGGCGCGCGCCAAACGCCGTCCGCGTTCGATCAGCACCTCGGCCTGGGTGAAATCCCACGGCCGGACGGATCCGGCATCCAGCCGCAGGAAATGCACCCGGACGCCTGCATGTTTGGCCCACTCCAATTGGTTGGCCGTCAGCTGGCCGATGATCGCGCCGAGAGCGTACCCGGAGATATTGATGATTCCGGATCCTTCCATCATGATGACGTCCCCTTCGATGTTCATCGCCAGGATTTCCTCGGCGCCGTACCGGACCGCCACGCGCAAGGGCAGATTGGCGGCGATCCCCCCATCCAGGTACCGCAGCGAACCCACCTGCCACGGCGGAAAATACGGCGGCAGCGCGGATGTGGACATCGCTCCGTCGAGCAACCGGTCCTCCCGCTGCTCGCCGAACACACGGATCACGTTGCCGGGGTATTCCACGGCCACGGCGAAGGCCCGCTGTCCCTTCAGCCGGTGCACATCCTCGAATGTGCTGCAGCCGGCCGGCAGGTTCGACCGGATGAATTCCATGATCGGTTCGTTGGGGAACAGGCTCTCCATGCCCGTCGCGAACCGGCGGGTGGCGGTGAAGACGCTTGCCCCGCCCTGCGGAACCGGACGGGCCTGGCGCCAGAGATCCTGCAGCCGCCGGGCGCCCTCCGCGGTGGGATCGGCCGCCATCATGATCGCGTTCAATCCGCCCGCCGACGTGCCCACCCACAGACCGGGCCGGATTCCCGAATCGAGGAACACCTCGAGCGCGCCCGCTTCGAGCGCGCCGAAATTGCCTCCGCCGCTGAGGACCACCGCCAGCATATTGCCTCCCATTCTCGATACTACTACAAATCAAAGCCGACACCCACGGATTCCCGTCCGGCGCCCGCGGACTCCGCCGGGCCGTTTTCCCGCCTTCCGTCCTTTTCCCTTGCGGAAAGATCCGCCGCGCAAAACCGGCGCCTTCTCCGGGAACGGACCGACCCGTTCGTCCTACATAACCGCACCCGGCCATTTGCTATAATTCCTGCGGCGCAGCGAATAAAAAGGAAAACCATCTTGCCAGGAAACCTGTCGGTCGAGCAATTTCTTCTTCTGGTCGCCGGAATTCTCGTCGGAGCCGCCCTCCTGATTATTCTGGCGGGAGTCCTGCTCCTCCGCAGGGCTCCCCACCAGGCCTTTTTCCTCCTCCGCCAGCAAACCGCGGCCACCGGCTGGCGGCTGTTGGTCGTGGCCGTCGCCTTGTTTCTCCTGGCGGGCACCGTCCGCCTGTTCGGCGGGCCGGTGGTCTTTCAGATGATCACCCCCACGCCGTCGATCACCCTGACTCCCAGCATCACCTTCACCCCCAGCATCACCTTCACCCCGTCGCGGACGCTGCGCCCGTCGATCACCCATACCCCTTCAAAGACCTTCACCGCCACCCCTTCGCCGACGCCGTTCATCCCCTTCAACATCGAGCAGCAGTTCACCAGCTACGTCACCCCGGATCCCGGTCTGCAGGTCGGCCCGTTGGCCTTTGCACGGTCCGTGGGCCCCGATAAGCAGCCGATCCTGCCCGCAACGGTGTTCTTCAACCCGATTCAAAAAATCGTGCTCGTCTATGCCTACGAGAACGTCAACCTCGGGGTGCAATGGACGATGTTGTGGTACCGGAACGGCGAGTTGTTCTATTGGGATTCCGAACCCTGGTCCGGCCCGGCGGCGGGATACAATGCGGTCACCAAATCCATCGCGCCGGATTTTTTCCACCCCGGGACCTACGTCGTGCAGATCTTCGCCGGCCGCGAATGGAAGCAGTCGGGCACCTTCGACATCGTCGGCGCCCCGCCGGAGCCGACCGCCACGGTGTCGCCCAGCATCACCCGCCTGCCGTCGCAGACCGAAACCCCCACCCGCACGAAATTTAAATCGCCGACACCGACCGTCACCCCGTGACGGCAACGATCGGCTGAACCTCCCCCAAGGGGCGGATCAAGACTAGGGCGTAAATGTGCACCGGGGAACTCCACCCATGCGCGGCCGCACAGGTTGTTTCCCGTCCCGTCAACCGGGAGGCCGGATATCCCTCTCCGGACCGGACGGGCCGGCCGTGTCAGAACCGACCGTCGGCGCAAATTCGCAATCCGTCCTTCCGGTTTTCGTCCATCCTTTATATCCCGGAGGATTTCCGCGCCACGACGAAGAGGTGGCTCGATCCGGGAGAGGTGTCATCCTCCACGATCCGCGACCAGATCACGGCGAACCCGGCCGCGCGGACCAAGCCGAGGTTCGTCCCGGCATCGTAATGACTCCAATACATCCGCGAGCCAAGGTAATCCTCCGCGATATCCGCTTCCAAATCCTCCGCACCAAGGCAGAGCAGCGCCACCCCCGAGGGTTTCAGCAGCCGGCGGAAACTCCGCAGGATGCCCTCATGTTCCCGCCGGGGCACGTGGATGACGGCGTAATAGGAGCAGACGGCGTCGAAGGTTTCCCTGCGGAAACCGAGGCGCGAAAGATCCTGGCAGGCGAACCGCGCCTGCGGAACCAGTATCCGCGCCCTGCGCAGTTGCCCTTCCGCGAAATCGACGCCCACAACATGAAAGGAGCGGCTAAGCCGCTCGGCGACCGGCACCCCCGCGCCGCACCCGGCGTCGAGGATCCACGCGCCCGGCCGGAGCCGATCTTCCAGTTCCGACAACAGCCGGATGTTTTCGGAATCCCCGCTGCGGGTCGACAGGTAAGCATCGACGATCGCGTTGTATCCTTCCCGGACAATTCGCTTTTCTTCCATAGAATCGTCGGCGGGCGGCACAATGGGCGCGCAGTAGCCGGCTCCCTAGCGTATCTCCTCGTACAGCCGCTCCAAGGAAAGATCCGGCACCACGGCCAGCCGCGAGCGAAGGGTGATCGTGGCGGCGGAGATGCCTAGGCGGACCGCCTCGTCGAGGGGGATCTCGTTGAGTTCCGCGAACAGCACGGCCGCGGTCAGCGCATCCCCGGCTCCGGTCGGGTCCACGATCTTGGTGCGCAGCGCGGGGAAGTGACCGCGCTGTTCGCGGGTCGCGTAGGCCGCGCCGAACTCGGCCAGGGTGATGATCGCGATGCGCACGCCGCGCGCCACCAATTCCTGGGCCGCCAGCACCGCAGCGGCGG
>JBJYXS010000406.1:0-3656 GCA_046260075.1 Anaerolineales bacterium
AAGACCGTGTTCATGCGGTCGATGTCGCCCGAAAGGACGATCACCTCAACGCCGCATGTGGCGGCCAGGGCGGCGGCCAGCAATCCGAGGACGATGCGGTGCTCATCGGCCAGAGCGCCGCGCAGCCCGAGCAGAACGGCCCACAGGATCAACGGAATGCAAAAGACCAGCACCGCGTATCCGAGCGCGCCGAGGATCACCAGCCCGGCCGCCAGCGCGGAAGCCGCGAGCAGCACGGCGGATGCCGCCGGTGCGAATTTCCGGCATTCCGCCAGGGTGACCGACCGCAGACTTTCGCGCGTCAGCCAAATGATGTAGGAAATCAGGATGAACAGGAACAGGCCGTGAATCATGAAGTAGGCATCGAGCGGCGTTTTGGATCCCTTCCACTGCTGGACGGAGGTGTATCCCGCCGCATACCACTGCCGATACGGCTGAAACAACACCACCGACAGGCCGGCGAGCAGCCCGGCCAATAGGAGGACATGGACCCATCCGCGTCCGTCCTTCAATTCCCCTTTTTCGGCCAGCATCCGCCACCCGGCCAGCGCCAAACCGGCCAGGGCGATCAGCAGCGAGATCGGGTAGTTCCAGCTGTTAATCGGCCAGAGCGATCCCACGGCCAGGGCCGTGATACCCACCAGCGGCAGCGCGGTCTTCCACCGGCGCAGCCGCTGCGGGGAGAGAATCATCGCGGCGGATCCGGCCAGCGCCAGCAGCATCGACGGCAAAGCCAGGCTGTGGGCATGCAGATCCGCGTACAGGAACGAGAAAAACGGGAACTCGGTGATCGGGCCGACCTCCGTCGGCCCGCCGTCGGTTCCCAGCGGGACGGGGATGGCGCGCGAGGCGTTCCAATACCAATTGTCGAAGCCGAACGGCCAGGTCGCCTGGCCAAGGGCGTAGCGCAGCCCGCCGACCACCAGGTGCGGGATATCGCCCAGGCCGAACAGCAGGCCGCGCGGATACTCGAGCGAACTCATCGCCGTCAGCCCGTCCCACACCAGTTTCACTTCCCCGAGGTTCCCCAGGATCACCATCATCGCCGCCGCGCCCAGGCCGGCCACCCACGGCGACACCTTCGACGCCCCTTTCCGCCGCAGGCTTTCGGCCAGGTTCCAGGCCACGCCGTGGGCGGTGACGCCGATGACGGCGAACAGCATCGCCAGTCCGATGTTGTAGGCTATCGTCGGAACGGTTCCCAGCAGCTTGACCGGGACGGCGATCAGGACGTACCCGAAGTAGTAGTAATTCATATACCCGCCGCTGAACCACGGATCGTAGGGCGGGAAGGACGTGCTCTTGATCACCGCATACAGGTACGACATGTTCATCGGCTTCTCGCCGCCCTTCGAGGGATGCCAGAGGTCGCTGTTTCCCAGCCGGATGAGCAGGAAGAAAACGAACAGAACGGCGAACAGGATTTCCGCGACCAGCCAGGCTTTCCAAAGCCTTCTGAACTTCTCCCTCCATTGCGCGCGGTCGCGCCACAGAAGGAAACCTCCCGCCGCAGCCAACGCCAGCCAGAGAAGCGCGATGGTGGTCCAGACAAAGGGGATTTCCGCGCATCCCAAGAGCCAGGCCGCCCAGCTCACCAGCAGCCAGCCGGCGATCTTGGCGATCGTATAGCCCTCGTCGGGCAAACCGCGGAAGATGAAGGAGACGATCGGCAGAGCCGCCCAGCCGGTGAGCAGAGCCCAGATCCACCACATCGCGGCGGCCAGGCCGGGATACTTGTTCCAAATCCAATCATAGGAAAACATCTCCGACCAGGTTCCACCGGCTTCCTGTTCCGCCAACTGCTCTTTCGGCAGCATCAGACCGTGCAACATCCCGAACGACAGGCTGGCATCTTGATTGACCGTCCGTTCAAGGTTCACCGCGTTGAGGATGGATTCCACGTCGGCCTTTGAGTATCCGTCCATCTTCTTGAAGATCCACACCGGGGCATGATCATACACGCTGAAGGATTCCTCGGCGGCCAGCGGATTGAGGTTGAACATCGGAAGTTCGGGCTCGGCATTCCACGAAACCGATCCGGCCAGGTCGGAGACGACTACTGGTCCGAAGACAAAGGGATGCTGGAACGTCTGGACCAGTTCGAACCCCAAACGGCCGTCGAACAGGGCCCGGTAGTATTCCATCGTCATCGGGTAGACCGCCGGCATGCGGCACACGCTCCAGATCCGCCGCTGGCTTTGGATAATCACATAATCCGCGCGGTCGAGGTTGTCGATCAGCATCTGCCGTTTTTCCTCGACGTCGGGCCATTCGATGTTCATCCGGGTGGCATCCCATCGCTGGAACATCAGGTCGGCGGAGAATCCGTCGAGGTTGAAGGGCAACGGCTCGTCCCAGTCCTCGTCGACGAACCACGCCCCCGTCGCCGTGAACGGCCCCCCCGCGGCGGCCCGGGCGTACAGGGTGTATTGCCGCCCCTCCTCCAGCGCCGCCGGCCCGAAATAGGCGATCACCCCGGATCCGCGCGGGTCCTCCCCGGGCGGCGGCACGATCAGATCCGTTTCCGCCAGCGGTCCCGGACCGGGCGGCTCGGAGAATAATTCCAGATGGATCCGCGATTCGTCCGCGCCGGAAAGATCAAGTACATGGCCGAGCGAGACCGCCTCCACCGTTCCGCCTTCGGCGGCGGTGAAGTTCATCCGCACCGCATCCGGGCCGATCTCTTGGTTGTAGAAATTCACGCCTTGTTGGAAGGTCTCACCCGAGGGCAGGCGGACGGTCAGGCGGAAAGCAGCCGGGAAATTCTGGAAGATCCAGCGCGAAGCCTCCAAGCGGGTGTTTTCCGATCGGTAGATCCCGCTGAACCGCCACGCCCATGCCAGCGTGCCGACCAATACCGCGCCGATGGCCAAGCCGGCGATTCCCCGCCGCCATCTTCCCTTTTCGGCCGCCAGAGTCCACAGTTCCGCCAACGCCCAGGCCGCCAGCAGGCAGAGGAACGGGTAGATGACAAGGAAATACCGCATCTCCTTGACCCACCGCGTTCCCAGAAACAGGAACATGCCACCTGCGAACAGAACCGGCAGGATGTGGCGGGCCCATTCCCGGCCCCGGTAGATGCGGTACGCCGCCCAACCAAGGCCGGCAAAGGCCGCCAAGCCCAGCGGAAGCCCCATCCCCCATAAGACAATGCTGAGCAGCGGCGTAATAATCGCCGGGCGGTTGGCCCAATGTTCGGCCGGGGGATAACCCGAGACGTATCCGGTCCCGCCGGAGAGCGTACTGGCATACTTCATCCGCGACATCCAATCCGGATTGAGGGAGAGGGTGAAGAAACCGGTATCGCCGGTTTCCGCCCGGAAAGCCATCGGCTGGGCGATGCGGAAGGTCAGCACGGTGACGGCAACCGCCAGCAGGAACATCGCCAGCGGCGGACCGAGCCGCCGGAGGGGACTCCGTCCCTCGTCCCGCCAGCACTCGCGTTGGCCGATGACGGCCGCGACGAGGATCATCGCCCCCAGCGGAGCGAAATTGGGCCGCGAAGCGAGGGTCATACCGTACCAGCAGCCGAACAGGGCGTACCAGCGGAACCCTCCGGCTTGTGCGGCGCGCACGGCGCAATACATGGCCAGCGCCGCGAACATCACCCCGAAGTTGTCGATCGTCATGAAGTGGGATTGTTGGATCTGGGTGAC
>JBJYXS010000406.1:3756-6895 GCA_046260075.1 Anaerolineales bacterium
AGCCGGGTGTTGAAGTACTCATCGATCGTGGAGGGCATGCGGATTCCGGAGACGACGTTGTTCAACCCCAGTTCATCCGGATTGAGGGCGGTCCCTTCACTCCAGTTATTGCCCGCAAAACGAAAACCGACGCCGACCAGGATCAATCCGACCAGCACGATCTCCGGTATGGGATACAGCGTCCGCGGATTCCACGCCCACAGCCGCCGGAAACGCTCCGCCGCGCGTAAGTGCAGCGGCGGCTTTTCCTGAGATCGGGGGGTTTCTTGTGCAGGAGTGTCCATGCGACGGTCCATCCTCCATGGAGATTTTCGGGCTAATTCGGCGTCCCGGGCACGATGAAGAATACGAAATCCCTGACCGGAAACGCCGATTCGACCAGTCCGTAGTACCCGGCCGGGAAGGTCTGCTTCAACAGCTCCAGGCTGTCTTCATCCTCGGCCAGTAAAAGGAACAGGGTCGGGCGCCCGGTGAATTCAAAAGAGGGGATATCCTCCGGCCACACGAATTTTTCGGATTTGATCGGCATGCCGGCATACACATTGACGATCCGGTGATCCACCCAATAGGGGAAGGGGATGAAATACGCATCTTCCGCGCTGCCGATGGTCTGCGAGAATCTGCGGATGAAGGTTCCGATCTCGGAAGCGTTCTCGCAATTCAGCTTGTATTGTTCCGGATATTGGCGCAGGGTGAGATCGAGATTCTGGGCCCCCGCGGCGGCGATCAGGACGGACAGCACGACCATGCCGGTCCGCACGCCGTCGGTTCCGGGGATGAGGGTGCGAAGAAAATCCGTCATCAGAACCATCGTCAGGGCCGGCATCAGAAAGACCACCGGGACCGCCGCGATCGCCCGCGCCAGCGAGGGATTTTCGCCCGGAAGAGCCAGCGCCAGGATGCTCGGCAGCAGGAGAATGGGCACCAGCACGACCAGCGACAACGCCTCCCACGAGCGTTTCTTGACGGTGTGGACCAGTAAGCCGATGAATCCCAGATGAAAGAAGGCTCCGGTTATCACATCCAGCGCAGGCCGGAGCGGAATGCAGGGGAACCACCCGACGCCGTCGTTCCAGGCGAACATCTCCATGGCGTTCTTTACATTCCCCAAGAAGACCTGGAGCGGCTCCTGCAGCACCCCTTGCTCGGGCCACATCCGGCTGACCGTTCGCAGCCAAAAATCGTTGGGGAAATCCACCGCATAGCGCATGAAGGGGATGAACAGCAATACCATCGTCACCAGGGTCACGAGGATGCCGGTGAAAGCCCAGCGGCGGGATCCTTTCGACGACGGATGGATCAGGAACAGCGCCGTGATCGCGACGAGGGCCAGCGGCACCATGCGCATCGGCGTGTAGCCGTACATTCCCACCCCCAGCGCGATACCCGCCCAGAGAAAATCGTTCCAGCGCCGGCGGCGCAGCGCCCGGTAGAAGAAGAACAAGGTTGCAGAGCAAAACAGCATCGCAAACGGCAGCCGCAATCCGATCCGGCTGATCGTATCCGGCCAATACCCGATCCCGCCCAGAATCATCGCCAGCAGTCCGACCCGCCGGTCGGCAAGTTCCTTTCCCAGCAGGTAGAGGAACGGCAGGGTGAGGATTCCCGCCGCGACCGATACGATCTTCAGGGAAAGGAAAGAAATCCCGGTCCCCAACACTTGGGAAACGAATGCGATGATATAGAACGCCAGCGGTTCGCGCCCCCCGTTGTTGGCGAAGAAGATATACGGCCGTCCTTCGAGAATATCGACGACGTTGGTCAGCTTCTCGATGTGGTCGCTGGTCATTTCCGGCGGCACGGATTCCCACCCCACCGTCCGGGTGACCACCAAGCCGGCGAAACACAGGACGACCAGCAGGGACCACGGGGAAAGGGTGATTCCGTTCCGCAGGGAAACGATGGAATTGCGGATCCGCTCGAGAGTGGAGGTGAAGCTGTTCACCACGGCCACTCCGAAACTGCCGGTGTACTCCGCCATCGCCAGGCACCAATACACCAAGGCGATGAGCAGCGTGAGAATAGCCAGGAGGGTGAACATCCCGCTGGGAAGGCTGCGATACGTCAAGTAGCTGAAAAATACGGCCAATGCAAAAAACACCACCCGCCAAACGTTAAGCTGCACTTCCCGGCCGGTTCCCCGCGTGGCCGTCAGGACGAAGTCGCCGTCGCCGGCCAACAGCGCCCAGGCCGCCAGGAGGAAGGCCAAGACGTACAACATCCACCCGAGCGCCCGCGCGGTATCGATTTGCATGGGCCGGAAGTCCATCACTCCCTGCGCCAAGAGCGCGACGGCGACGGCGAGCGGCAAACGGAGGAACGAAAGCAGGCCGGGACCTTTTTTTGCCGGTGGCGTTTCGGCCGGCGCGGACCCGGCGCCCACCGTCGCCGTTTGTACAGCGGAACCCATTTCCATTTCCGTTTCGGACGGCGGCAGCGCACTGTCCGCGTCCGCCGCCATCCCTTCCTGGAGAACCGGCGGAGGCGTGCTCTCCGAGTCAGCAGCCGCAACCTCAGGAGCCACCGGCAGCGGCCGGTCGGGGATTTCAACTCGCAATCCGAGAATGAGAAAAACCAGCGCGGCGAGGAACAGCGGAATCCAATTGCCGGATGCCGGTTCGCTGAGGAGATAAGCCACGCCGGCCGAGGCCAGAATCGCTGCGGCGGTCAGGCGAGCGGCTTTTTTCCAGCGGGGAGTCCCGCATTTGGCGACCAGCCAATCCCAGACGGTGATACGGTCATCGTGCATGTCAGGCTCATCCTTATACATACTTCCGGTTGATGCGGACGCGACCGGCAATCGCGCCTGCAAAACCTCCTTGATTCGGACATCCGGCTTTTCCCCGATCGCGCCCGGCGGCGGTTTGCAACTATCCTTTCGTTTCCGCTATCTCGCAAAACAGCGATTCGTACCGCTCGGCGGTGAAATCGGGGGAAAACATCCCGCTGATTGTACGGGAAGGGCGTACAAACCGCGAGCGGTCGGCGAGCACTTCCAAGACAGCCTGCGCCAGAGAGGCGGGATCCCGGGGAGGAACGACCTTCCCCATCCCGGTGACCCGGACCGGCTCGCGCACGCCCGGCAACCCGGCGGCGATCACCGGCGTTCCGCAGATCATGGATTCGATCTGCACCAATC
>JBJYXS010000407.1:0-3283 GCA_046260075.1 Anaerolineales bacterium
CGATTACCTGGGTTTTGGTGCTCCTCATGGTCATCGCCATCATGGTCGTGAACATCCCGCAAAACTACACGGTGTTCGGGCAAGACCCCCGCATCCGGCAGGGCTTGGACCTTCAGGGAGGGCAGCAAATCCTGATGGAGGCCGATTTACCCGCGGATCAGGATATCCCGTCCCAATCGATGGAAGTCGCCGCCCAGGTGATCGAGAACCGGGTTAACGCGTTGGGCGTCAGCGAAGCGGTTGTCCAGGTCTCCCTGCCCCGGCGGATCGTCGTCGAACTGCCCGGCTACGACAATCCGGAAGAAGCCCGCAAACTGATTCAGAACACAGGCCTGCTGGAATTCGTGGAAACCCAATACCGTTTGGAAGAACAGACCAAGATAGAAACCGACTACCTGGAGGCGGGCGCAACGGTGGATGATACAACGGGGGCGGTCAATGCAACTCCCCGACCCACTTCCACCCCGAGTCGAACGCCCAGTCCCACCCCCCAACCCACTTCAACAGTCGGATTCCTGGAACTGACCACACCGGACGGATCCGTTTTACCCGGAGATTCGGTGGGGCCGCAGATTGAACCGACCGCCATCGTGACAGCCATCCCGGGTATCCGCTACCATACGATCATGACCGGCGCGGACCTGCAAAGCGCTGTCGTGGGGCGGGACGTAGCCAACCAGCCAAGCGTAAACTTTGCTCTATCCGATAACGGGGCGAAGATCTTCGCCGAATACACCCAGCAACATATCGGATGGTACCTAGCCATCGTCCTGGATAAGGTGGTGATCTCCTGCCCGGTCGTCAACGAACCGATATTGGGCGGCAGCGGCACGATATCAGGGAGTTTCACCGCCACTCAGGCCAATCAACTGGCCATTCTCCTCACCTACGGCGCGATGCCCGTTCCATTGAAGATCATCCGCGAGCAAACGGTCGGCCCGACCCTGGGTCAGGATTCCCTCCGCCGCTCATTGGTGGCGGGAGCCATCGGGCTGCTGGCGGTGGCATTGTTCATGCTGTTGTACTATCGGCTGCCCGGCGCGTTGGCCGACCTTGCGCTGATCCTGTACGCCCTGACCAGCTTGACGATCTACCGCCTGATCCCGGTCACGTTCACCCTGCCCGGTATCGCCGGTTTCATTCTTTCGGTGGGTATGGCCGTCGATGCGAATGTTCTGATCTTCGAACGGATGAAGGAAGAACTGCGGGCGGGCAAAGTCCTCCGCGATGCTGTGGATGCGGGGTTCTCGCGGGCTTGGCCGTCGATCCGCGATTCGAACTTCTCCACCATGATCACTTGCGCGATCCTGTTTTGGTTCGGCGGCACGTTCGGCGCGAGCATCGTTAAAGGCTTTGCCCTCACCCTGTTCGTCGGCGTCTTGGTCAGCATGTTCACGGCCATCCTCGTCACCCGAAACCTGCTGCATCTTGCCCTGGACCGGATCGACTTTTCCGAGCGGCACTCCTGGTTCGGGATCGCGGATGACACCCCTGCGGTTACGGAGAGTTCCGTATGAACATCATCGGCAAAAGGTATTGGTTTTTCGGCCTATCTCTGTTGATCATCATTCCCGGCCTGATCGCCCTGGCACTGGGCGGGCTGAGGCCGTCTATCGATTTCACCGGTGGGACACTGCTGGAGGTGCTCTTCACTTCCGGAACGGCACCGGAACCCGACGACGTGCGATCCGCGCTGGCGGACATCGTCGCCGAGTCGGTCGACATGAAACTGGAAAACATCCAGATCCAAACGCTTGGCACCGATGGAATCGTCTTGCGCATGCAACCCATCGACCAGGAAACGATGGACGGAATCATCGACACGCTCGATGAAGCCTTCGACGGCGTGACGTTGAACATGGCCGACAACGTGGGGGCTTCCGTAGGCGGCGAAGTCGCCCAGCGCGCCGCCGGCGCCGTCGGCTTGGCGGCCATCGCCATTGCGGCCTACATCTGGTTTGCCTTCCGCAAGCTCCCGCACGCATCGCGCTACGGCTTTGCGGCGGTGGCCTCCATGGTACACGACGTCCTTGTTCTGATCGGCCTGGAAGCCATTCTGGGATTGTTGATGGGATGGGAAGCGGATTCCCTGTTCTTGACGGCGGTGCTGACCGTCATTGGCTTTTCGGTGCACGATACCATCGTGGTGTTCGACCGCATACGTGAAAACCGCGCCAAGTACCGCTATGCCCCCTTTGAGCGGGTGGTCAACCACAGCATCGTCCAAACGCTGGACCGGTCCATCAATACGACCCTGACCGTGTTGTTCACGCTGTTGGCGATGGCCTTATTCGGCGGTGCGACGACCCGCCATTTCATCGTCATCCTGCTGCTGGGTATGATCAGCGGCGCGTATTCCTCCATTTTCAATGCGGCGGCGATATTGGTGGTGTGGGAAAACCGCGAATGGACGACTTGGTTCCGACGATTCCGGAAATCCTCCGTCGGTTGACCGAATCGGTATAGCCAAAAAGGGCCGATCAAAATATATGGATCGGCCCTTTTCATTTACCTCATGTGGTTATGTGCCGGATAGCAGTTCCCATCCGGGTCAGTACCGCGGAAATAAATTACATGATCTCCAAAGCCTGCCGTATGCCCTCGACGATCGTTCCTCCGTAGAAATATACCAACAACCCGGATATCAGCAGGTACGGTCCATAGGCCATGGTCGCGTTGCGGGGCGAATTTCCCTTCAGCCAGGACATGGACAGCAAGGCCACTCCGGCCGCTCCGCCCAGCAGAATGGAACCGAACACCGCCAATAGGATTCCCGGCCATCCGACGGCGAATCCGACCAGCGCCGAGAGGATGACATCGCCGAAGCCCAGCGGCTCGATCCCGCCCCCCAGCCGGAACACCGCCGCCAACAACCGGCCGAGAAAAAAGAGGAAAAGAAAAATGAGGAAGCCCCCCAACCCGCCGGCCAGAGATTGCCGCAGGAGGCCGGCACCTTGGATGGAGGCATTCAGGATGATCACGAGCGATACCAAAGCCACGGCCTCGACCACCACCAACCGGTGCTCGAAATCCAGGACGGTGAACAGGAGGAAGGAGGAAAGCACGAAGCTCCCCAACAACAGATCAACCCAATCGGACCGGCCGGTAAGCCAGAGCGCCGGAATGCCGATCCACAGCACCGCCTCGACCATCAAATCACGGAACGGCCGGGGGGCGCCGCAGCGCATACAACCGCCGGAAGACAACAGGCTGGATAGCACGGCAGACCAATCCCGGACTTTCCGCGTCGAATCGCAATAGCTGCAGCGCGGTGCGGAGACGA
>JBJYXS010000407.1:3383-10178 GCA_046260075.1 Anaerolineales bacterium
CAATCCCGGACTTTCCGCGTCGAATCGCAATAGCTGCAGCGCGGTGCGGAGACGACCGGCAGCGGAGCATATTCTTCCCGCAGGAGATTGTCCGCCAAACCGTTCACCCAGACGGCGCACAGCATACCGATCACAATGGGGATGACAATCATCACGTCCCGGCTCCTCCTGATCGCTGCGTGATAGAATTCCTCCGATGAATATCCGACGGCCGCCCGGTGCGCAACCTGCGCCCCGGGAAGACCGTCGTACGGTTCCCGGGAATCCCTTGTGAATCATTATAAGATAAAAATTAACATACGGCACCTCAGCACACTCTCGGCGATCATCCTATTGGTCAACGGGATTTCGCGCTTTGTCGATATTCCCAGCCGCGGTTTCCGCCTGACGGTATTGAATATCCAATGGGTGATCGAGATCAACGGCGACTTGCTGTTCATGCTGCTGCTGGCCCTCTTGGTGGTGGTCGGTTCAGAGAACATCCTGCGCACACATCCCGCCTGGAGCGACGGGGATTCCCAACGGAAGGGCGCGACGACATCCATCCATTGGATCCTTCCGGGCCTAGCCGCCTTCGGCGGCAGCGCCGCGGTGAACATGTTCCCGCCGGGGCCGCGCTGGTGGCTGGGGTTGTTCCTTGTGACGGGCCTGCTTATCCTGAGCATCGTCGGGGAATATCTGGTGCTGGATAGCGAGGGTCTCCGATCCGATCTGGCATCTGTCGGCTTGACCATTCTGGGATTGACGTTGCTGGCCGTGCTGTTGAACGCCGTCCATGCCGGTGCCACACGGCTGGCCCTGGCGCTGCCGATCATCGCTCTCTGCGTCACGGCCATCGCGTTGCGGCTGCTGGACCTTCAGGATCCCGGAGACTCCCGCAAACGGTATTTCGCCCTGGGGATCGGATTGCTGGTGTCGGAACTTGCATTGCCGCTGTTTTTCCTCCCCCTGTCGTCGGTGACCTTCGGTTTGGTACTGGCATTGGCCACCCATACCGGGGTCGGCGTAACGCAGATCCGCGCCCGCGATTCGCGGAACCGTTCGCTGTTGTTGGAATATTTTTTAATCGATGCCGTCGCTTTGCTGGTACTCGTATTATTGATCGGCCGTTGAGGGAAGCCGCTTTTCCGCAGGAGAATGGTTACCGGCCAACCAAGCGCGCAGCCCGACCAACCGTTCGGTCCCTTGTATTAAGCGGTTGATGTTCGGCCGCAAAGACCATATCAGCAAACTCATGGCCACCAAGCCGAACAGCGCATACCATGCGGAGGAATATCCGAGGATGGCTCGGATGGTGAAAATCACGATGACGGCCAAACCGCCCACCAGCGTGGTGACTGAGGCATATCCGACGAAAAAGAAGACCATCAAGCCGATCGGCAGGATGATGAACAGGCTGGGGAACCAGAAGGCGGTTGCCGCTCCCAGTGTCGGAGCTCCGCCTGCGCCGCCATGAAAGATGGGAATCTTTCCGAATCGGGTCTCCTTCCAATCAATCGAAAAAACCGAATAATTATGCCCGATAACGGCGGCCAGACCAACCAGTATTTCCAGCCAGACATGCCCGGGGAATGCCCACCGGCAGAGTTCAACCGCTGCGAAGCTCTTTACCACATCCAGGATCCCGGTCAATGCACCGGCCAGTGACCCTCCGGCGCGCATGGCGTTGGTTCCGCCGGTCCGGCCGCTGCCCACCCTTCGGATATCCCGCCCGGTCGTCAGACGCACCATAATCATACCGCTGGGGATCGATCCCAGCAGATACCCCAGTGCGATCATGCCGATGGAAATCACCACAATCATTATCCGTCATCTCCTCGTCGAAGTATCCTAAAGAATAAACACCGTTCGCCATGCATCGTTGCCGTGCGCCGCGATGGATTCCTATCTGCCCCCATGTGCAGAGGTCGCGGCCGAAGTGTACTCAGGATGCATGCGGATGTCAATTCCAAGACCATCATCCCGTGATGTATCCGCCAACCTTTACAGCAGGGAAACGGGAAGGGTATAATATGTGCCACGATTTCTCAGGAGGTTGTTTTGGCCAATCTACAATCCGCACGCAAACGCATCCGCAGCAATGCCCGGAAACGGGTGCGGAACCAGAAGATCCGAAGCCGGGCCCGGTCGGCCGTCAGGATCGCGAAGGCCGCCGATAAACCGGAAGGCAAGGAAACCGCCATTCGAGCGGCGATCCGCGAATTGGACCGAGCGGCGTCGAAAGGCGTCCTCCATAAAAACAACGCCGCCCGTCGAAAAAGCAGGTTAATGCGGGAACTGCGGAGTGTCAAGAAACCCGCCAATAAAAAGGGATAATCTTGACCGAAAGCATTTTTTCCGCCGCATCGCCCCCTGAACAGGGGGCTTTTGCTCGTAAGCTCCGGACGGGATTCCATCTCCGAATACGGATGTTGGTATGAAAATCTACAGCGTCGAAGTCGAAGATGTCGGCCGACAGATCCTCGCCGGTTTTGCCCGACGCGGAATATCGGAACCGGCTGCTGTGGATTGGTCGCCCGTTCCCTTGGCGGGCCAGTGGGGAATGGGCAGTTCCTGTTGCCTTAAGGCGGCGGCATCCCTCGCCCGCACCGGGAAGCGCACTCTGCCCGTACCCCAACAAGCCCAACAACTGGCCGATGAGATTGCCGCTGAAGTGGCACTGCCCGGGGTTTTTTCCGGAATCCACGCCGTACGCGGATATGTGAATATCCTGTTCGAGACGCGGCCGTATATCCAGCGGGTTTTGGACACTGTGCTCTCCGAAGGAGAGCAGTACGGCCGCGGGACATCGAAAAACGAGACCGTGATGGTGGAATTCATCCAGCCCAACACCCACCATTCCATCCACATGGGGCATTTTCGCAATGCCGTCCTCGGGGATTCCCTGGCCCGCCTTACCGAATTCGCCGGATTCAAGACCATTCGAGCATCCTATCCGGGCGACATCGGATTGGGTGTGATTCGCTGCATATGGGCATACCAGAAATTCCACGCCGGAGAGGAGCCCGACGGCGTGATCGAACGGGGACGCTGGTTGGGCAAGGTGTATACCGAGGCAACGGCGCTCCTGGAACCGAAACCGGATGAAACCGACGCCGAGCGGATGCAACGCGAGGAATATGAGGCGGAAGTCCGCGAGGTATACCGATTGTGGGATACCGGCGACAAAACCGTGCGCGATGTATGGATGCGGACCCGCCAATGGAGCCTGGACGAACTCCACGCCGTCCTCTAACAGTTGGATATTCCCATCGACGAATATTTCTTTGAAAGCGAAGTCGACGAACCGGGGAAAGAGATCGTCAACGACCTGATCGCCCGCGGCATCGCGGAAGACGAACGCGCCTCCGGCGGGCCGGTTATCGTCCGTATCGACGATAAGCTGGGGCTGAAGAAAGAGACCTACCGGATCGCGGTGATCCTGCGTTCGGACGGCACCAGCCTATACCTTACGAAGGACCTGGCTCTGGCGAAAATCAAATTCGAAAAATTCCATGTGGACCGTTCCGTGTACGTCGTCGACGTTCGTCAAAGCCTGCATTTCCAGCAAGCGTTCAAAATCCTTGAATTGGCGGGGTTCCCGCAGGCCGCAAAGTGTTTCCATCTGGCGTATGAAATCCTCACACTGCCTCATGGAACAATGTCTTCTCGCAAAGGTAATCTCGTGTACTACAGCGATGTGGCCGAGGAAGCCCGGCGCAGGGTGTGCGATATCATCGCCGAAAAGAACCCGGAATTGTCCGGCGATGACCGCGAACTCACTGCATGGCAGGTTGGGATCGGCGCGTTGAAATATGCCATGCTGGCCGTCGATAATACCAAACAGATTGTCTTTTCTTGGGATACCGCACTGAGTTTCGACGGGCAAGCCGCTCCGTATATACAATATGCCCATGTGCGGGCGTTCAGCATTCTCGCGAAAGCCGGAGGCGATCAACATTCTTCCGTCCCAACGTACGATCTGGATCCTTCAGAAGTGACTCTTATCGATTGGATCTCGCGTTTTCCGGAAGAGGTTACTCGATCAGCGGAGGAATACAAACCGTTGTTCATGGCCAATTACGCATATTCATTGGCCAAAGCTTTCACTGAATTCTATCGTGAGTGCCCTGTTCTCCATGCTGAACCTGAAATACGCAATGTTCGATTGTCAATGGTGGCCGCCGCCAAACAAACATTAAAAAATAGTCTTATGCTTCTGGGTATTGCCGCGCCGAATGAAATGTGATTTCATAAAAGAAAAAATGAATATGCCATGATGTCTATGCGAAAAAGGAAGCCAACCGCCCATCATACCGTTCGTTTGGAGTGGGAAGGTAAAGATACTGTACCTTGTGCGGATACCCAGAATTTCATCCGGCATCTTGACGTGTTCCCATCTTCTCATCCCAACCGTAAACAGCCTTCGCCCCGCAACCGCCTCCTTTTCGGCGACAACTTATCGGTAATGGACTCCCTGCTGCGGGATTACCGCGGCGCGTTCCGCCTGATCTACTGCGATCCCCCGTTTGCCACCGGTAAAGGGTTTTCCCGCCGCATCGGCCATGGCGAGGATTCACGCAAACCGGAAAGCTGGAAACTCGGCCGCGGGTACGACGACTCATGGAGTTCGACGGAAGCCTATCTTTCCATGCTGTATCCGCGGCTGATCCGCATGCGTGATCTGCTTTCTTCCGACGGTACGTTATATCTTCACCTGGATTGGCGCGCGGTGCATTTCGCGAAAATCCTTCTCGATGAAATATTCGGCGCGTCGAACTTCGTCAACGAGATCGTCTGGGTTTATCACGGGCCGTCTCCCGTCCGTTCGTATTTCAACCGCAAACACGATACGATCCTGGTGTACGGCCGCAGCAAGCGGCGCGTTTTTTACCCCGACCGCATCCGGGTGCCGTACCATCCCAGCACCCACCGCACCTTTGCCTCGTCGCCTAAAGCCGGATTCGGCAAGCGTCCGGATCTGTTGCGCGGAAAAATTCCCGAGGATTGGTGGTACTTCCCGGTCATCGCCCGGTTGCACAACGAACGGACGGGATATCCGACCCAGAAACCGGAAGCCCTTCTTGAGCGCATACTCCTGGCATCCAGCGACACCAACGACCTGATAGGGGATTTTTTCTGCGGATCGGGAACCACATTGCGCGTGGCGGATTCCCTATCGCGGCAATGGATCGGTTGCGACATCCTTCCCCATGCCATGGCCGTCTGCCAGCGGCGGCTGGCACTGGCTCGTTCCACACCCTATACATTGGAAAGTCTTGCCGGTCCGCCCGAAGCGTTTTCCCGGCGAGCCCGCATGCGGATTAAAGTCCATCAGAAGGGACGGCGGGTTGCCGTAACCCTTTCCGAACTCCGGCCTTGCCCGCCAGACGGTTTTCCGGCATCCTTGGATTATTGGGAGGTGGATTTCAATTCCCGGGGCAACGTGTTCCGCAGCACGGACCAGGCTGCCAGGCCTTGGCGAAAAGGCTGCGCAGAGCTGACCCTTTCCCATACCTACTCCCGAAAAGGCGAATATCCAATACGCGTCCGTGCAGTATGTTCTGATGGAACGATGGCGGCGGCGGAGCGGAACATCACATTGGCGTGAGATATCCTTCCGGCGGCTTTTAATATTGCTTTGTATGACTACGGGGAATGAGGGTATTCCATCACATCTATTTTTTCGATGTCTCAGGAATATCCAGCCGGTACCCTTGCCCGCGGATGGTTTTCAGATACCTTGGTGACGACGGATCCGGCTCCAGAATCTGTCGAAGCCACGAAATGTGGACATCGAGAGTGCGTGTATCACCGGTATAATCGGTATCCCAGACGGTTTTGATGAGAAATTTCCGGGTCAGCAGGACTCCGGGATGTCGGAGGAACACTTCCAATAACCGGGCTTCCTTGGGGGTCACCTGATCCTCCCTGCCCCCGCAGGAAACCTTGTGTTGTTTGGTGTTGATCCGGATCGGTCCGGCTTGAATGCAGCTTGACGCATCACTCGGCAATTGGCGATGCACGGCGTTCAGCAGTTTCCGCGGTGTGAACGGCGGAACGAGGACCGCCTGGGCGCCGACAGATTCCGGATCCGACAGAATGGCTTTTGTGATCAGCACGATCGGGCAATTATCCACATCTTTGTGCAACCGGCGGCAAAGGCGGATTCCCGATGTGCGCAAAGATATGGCATCCAGCACGATGACGTCGGGCTTGGTTGCCCGGGCACGATCCGCCGCTTTGCGCGGGGAATTTTCCACAAATAGGGCAAATCCCTTTTTCAATAACGCCGAGCTGTATGAAGGGACGGTCGTGCGATCGGATTCGATCAGGAGAACCTTTGCCGGTGCCATGTGGATATGATATATATTTTGTGAACCGTGTGACAGCTTCGCGGATGTTTTACGGAAACGTCGTGGAAACAACGGGCCGTATTCCATTATATCGCCTATTGATGGAACGGCGCAAGACGCAGAGGTACCGCTCTCCGCGATCTGCATGCGATCTTGAGTGAAACATTTCTATGCCCGCAGATATTCCGATATTCTTGATCGCTGGTCCCATCCGGGAGGAATTCTTCCTGCTGCCGGACCGCAAGGTCCGCAACGGCCTTCTCGGCGGTCCGGCTCTCTACGCCGCTGCAGGCGCCAAGGTGTGGAATCCGGAAAGCATCGGCCTGATTTCACGGGTGGGGAGAAATTTCACCGCGGAACATCTGCACATCATCCAACAAGCCGGACTGGGGATCGCCGGTATCCGGTTGCTGCCGGAATCCTCCCCCACCCGGGGATTTCATTATTACGAATCCTGGGA
>JBJYXS010000407.1:10278-19531 GCA_046260075.1 Anaerolineales bacterium
TCAACGGCCGGCCGGTAGACGGCGAAAACTTGCACGGATTGAGTCAGTAGTGCTATACTCCCGCAAATAAATCGGATCATGAAAACGCCGGTATTGGTTCTTAATGCGAATTTTCAGCCGCTCCACGTATGCGATACGCGGAGGGCGCTTCATCTGATCATCGGCGGCAAGGCCCGCATGGTGGCGGACGGCCGCGGATACATCCATACCGTCAGCACGTCTTTCCCCATTCCTTCCGTCATTCAATTGCAGCGCATGATTCATCCGCCCCGCCCGATTCCACATCTGTCGAAACGGGAGATTTTCCGCCGGGACAATTTCACCTGTCAGTATTGCGGCCGCCAGACCCCCCGGTTAACGGTAGATCATATTATTCCGCGCTATCGCGGAGGTCTCCATTCCTGGACGAATTTGGTCGCCGCCTGTCCGACATGCAACCGTAGAAAGGGCGGCCGCACCCTGGCTGAGGCCCGGATGAAGCTGCGCCGCATCCCCCGCGAACCGCCGCATTCCGCCTTGTATGTGTTCGGCCGCTACCTCTCGGATACCGAGGAGTGGCGGATGTTTCTGGAAGGCTGGTAGAAAACTAAAAAAAAAAGCTGCCGGATTACCCGGCAGCTTTTTTGATCTTTCCCTTCTATTTCTTCTTCGTTTTTGACTGCTTTTCAGCCACTGCCGCATGG
Source organism: Anaerolineales bacterium (assembly GCA_046260075.1). Classification (GTDB taxonomy): domain Bacteria; phylum Chloroflexota; class Anaerolineae; order Anaerolineales; family RBG-16-64-43; genus JAFGKK01. Next base: position 10,962 of record JBJYXS010000407.1, read on the forward strand.
GCGGCCGCCAACCGTGCGATCGGCACCCGGAAGGGCGAGCACGAAACATAATTCAGGTTGATCTTGTGGCAGAAGGCGATCGACTTGGGATCACCGCCGTGTTCTCCGCAGATACCGACATCCAGTTTCTTGCGCGTCGCGCGGCCTGTGCGGACGGCCAGATCCATCAACTGCCCCACTCCGTCCTCGTCGATGGAAGCGAACGGATTTTCCGGCAGGATCTTCTTGTCGATGTACTCGATGAGGAAGCCCTTTTCGGCGTCGTCTCGCGAGATGCCGAAGGTCATCTGGGTCAGGTCGTTTGTTCCGAAGGAGAAGAACTGGGCCATTTCGGCGATCTGGCCGGCGGTCAACGCGGCACGCGGGATTTCGATCATCGTGCCGAACTGATAATCGATGTTGACGCCCTGTTCCTGCATCACCTTGCGGCCCTCATCCTCCAACGCCGTCTGCTGGATCCGCAGTTCGTTGATGTGCGATGTGAGCGGGATCATGATCTTGGGATGCACATCCACGCCCTCTTTGGCGCACTGGCAGGCTGCTTCGAAAATCGCCCGCACCTGCATACGGGTCAACGCGGGAATGTGGATTCCCAGCCGGACACCGCGCAGACCGAGCATTGGATTCGCTTCATGCATGCTTTCCACGGCGGAAAGCAGCTTCTCTTTTTCCTGCAGCAGGGCGGGATTATCACCCTTGATCCGCAGTTCGATGACTTCCTGCAACAGACTGGTCTGGGAAGGCAGGAACTCATGCATCGGCGGATCGATCAGCCGGATGGTCACCGGAAGCCCGTCCATGGCCCGGAACAGGCCGTCGAAGTCGCTGCGCTGGAAGGGGAGGATCCTATCCAATTCCGCTTTGCGCTCCTCTTCGGTCTTGGCCAGGATCATCTTTTGCACGATCGGGAGCCGCTCGGTTTCGAAGAACATGTGCTCGGTGCGGCACAGCCCAATTCCTTCGGCGCCGAAATTGCGGGCCCGACGGGCGTCGCGCGGGTAGTCGGCGTTGGCCCAGATTCCCAGTCTGCGGATATCATCGGCCCAGGACAGCAATTTCAACAGATACGGTTCGTCGAATGACGGATCGGCGGTTTTTATCTTCCCGGAGAAGATCTCGCCGGTCGTCCCATCGAGGGAGATCCAGTCCCCTTCGTGGTAGACCTTACCATCGACCGTACACTGCCGCTTTTCGACTTCCACTTCCATCGCCGCCACGCCCACAACCGCGGGGATGCCGAACTGCCGGGCAACCAGCGCGGCGTGCGAGGTGCGTCCACCGCGGCTGGTGAGAATGCCCTTGGAGGCCAGCATGCCGTGCACGTCGTTGGGCGTGGTCTCGGGCCGCACCATGATGACGGCGCGCTTCATTTCCTTGGCCCATTGTTCCGCGGTGTCGGCGTCGAAGGTGATCTGGCCGACGGCGGCGCCGGGAGAGACATTCAACCCTTTGGCGATCCGGTCGCCCCGTGCGGTAGCGGATTTCTTCTCTTCACCGTCAAACTGGGGGTGCAGGTAGAAATCAACGTGCTCGGGCTGGACCCGCCAGACGGCTTCCTGCTTGGTGATCAGCTTCTCTTCCGCCATGTCGACGGCGATCCGGATGGCGGCCTGTGCGGTCCGCTTGGCATTGCGGGTCTGCAGCATCCATAATTTGCCGCGTTCTACGGTGAATTCGATATCCTGCGTCTCTTTGTAGTACTTCTCCAGGCGCTTGCCGTACTTTTCCAGTTCGTCGTACATCTTGGGCATGACGGTCTGCATCTCGGCGATTTCCATCGTCTGACGGGTGCCCGAAACGACGTCTTCGCCCTGTGCGTTGAGCAGGAAGTCGCCGTCCAGCGCCTTTTCGCCGGTCGATACATTGCGGGTGGTGAGCACGCCCGTGCCGCTGCCTTCGCCCATGTTGCCGAAGACCATGGTGCAGATATTCACCGCCGTTCCCAGGTTGTGGTCGATCTTGGCCGCGTTGCGGTAATCGATCGCCCGTTTGCCGTTCCAGGACCGAAATACCGCTTCGGTGGCCAGCCGCAACTGCTCCATCGGATCGTCCGGAAATTCTCTTCCGGTCTTTTGTACAACGATCTTCTTGAATTCCTTGGTGATGGCTTTCAGATCATCCACGGGCAGCTCGGCATCGTTGGACACGCCGCGCTTTTTCCGATGATCCTCCAGTACTTTCTCAAATGCGTCCTTATCCACGTCCATCACTACCGAGGAGTACATCTGTACCAAGCGGCGGTAGGCGTCGTAGACGAAACGCTCGTCTCCGGTCAACTCCACCATTCCTGCGGCGGTTTCGTCGTTCAGCCCGATGTTCAGCACAGTGTCCATCATGCCGGGCATGGAAAATTTAGCGCCCGAGCGGCACGATACCAGCAGAGGGTTTTTCGGGTCACCGAAGACCTTGCCGGTCTGCTTTTCCACCTGGCGCATTGCCTCAACTTCCTGCTTCCACACGGCGGCGGACAGCTTTTCGCCGGCCGCGAGGTAGGCATTGCAAACTTCCGTGGTAACGGTGAAGCCGGGGGGAACCGGCAGTCCGCCGCGGCTCATGTCCGCCAATCCGGCGCCTTTTCCGCCGAGCAGGGCGCGCACGCCGTCCCAGGTCTTGGCGTACCGTTCCGCTTTCGCCACCTCAGTGAACAGATAAACCCACTTCTTCGACGTTCTGCTGGTCGATTGGGTTTTCTTCGACCGCCTGGCTTTTGTGGTTTTTTTCTTGGTGGTTTTCTTCTTGGTTGCAGCCATGTTTCGCTTGCTCCTTTCCGGATGCGTTTAATATTTTTTGTTTTCTGATGTGGTCAACCGGAGGGTTATTTTACCATGTGGATGAGGAAGAAAAGTAGGTGTTTTCCCTGATGGCGGGGCTGTAGGAGATTTCCTTGCGGGATACTTTATCGCCGGTCCGACGGGTCGGCAGACGGGAGCCGTCTTCAGGTACGGGATTTGGGGCCTTCCCCCTCGGCATCTTCTTTGATTCCGTAGGCGCCCGCCTTCAACACCTTCAACGAAAGCAGCGCGCACTTCAGACGGACGGGACTCAATTCGATCCCCAGCAATTCCAGGACCTTGTCCTTGTTCAACGACCGTACTTCTTCCAGCGATTTTCCCTCGATATATTCGGTCAGCAGGTCCGCGGAAGCTTGTGAAATCGCGCAGCCTTCGCCGGAAAACGCCGCCTCGGTGATACGTCCTTGCGGGTCCACCCGCAGGTCGATCCGCAGCCGGTCTCCGCACAGCGGATTCTCATCCTCATAGGAGATATCGTGCGGATCCAGCACGCCGCGTTTTTGCGGATGCTTGTAGCGGTCGATGATCTGCTGCCGGTACAGGTCGTCCATGGCCGTCTCAATCCGCGAATAGATCGTGCACCTTGCGCAGTCCAGCCATCAGCGCGTCGACCTCCTCGAAACGGCTATAAAGGTAGAACGATGCGCGCGTGGTCGCCGCCAGGCCAAGCCGGGTGTGCAGCGGCATCGCGCAATGATGCCCGGCCCGGACGGCTACCCCCTGCGAATCCAGTATCTGCGCAATATCGTGGGGATGCACCCCCTTCATGGTAAACGAGACCACCCCGCCCCGCTTCGAAGCTTCCGGTCCCAGGACCGTTACGCCCGGCATTTCCCCCAGGCGTTCGATCGCATAAGCGGCAACGGCTTGTTCGTGGGCATGGAGAGCCGCAAATCCGACGCCCTGCAAGTAGTCGACGGCCGTCCCCCATCCCACCGCTTCCGCGATGGCGGGCGTTCCCGCCTCGAAATTGTGCGGCGAATCATTCGGTTCGAAGGACCGCCAATCCACCTTGCGAATCATATCGCCTCCTCCCAGGAAGGGCGGCATGTCGTCCAGTATCTCCTCCTTGCCGTACAGGGCGCCGATTCCCGTCGGCCCGCACATTTTATGCGCGGAAACGGCCAGGAAATCCACATCCAGTTCGCGCACGTTCACGGCCATGTGCGGCACCGATTGCGCCGCATCGACCAGGATTCGCGCGCCTGCCCGGTGCGCCGCCTCGGCAAAGGCGCGGACGGGATTGATCGTCCCCAGCACATTCGACATCTGGGTGACGGCGACGATCTTCGGCTTCCGATCCAGCAGCTTTTCATACGCATCGAAATCCAGCTCGCCCTCTCCGGTCAGGGGGACGAATTCCAGCCGGAGGCCGCGTTCCATCGCCAGAATCTGCCAGGGCACAAGGTTGCTGTGGTGCTCCATCTCCGTCAGGAGCACCGTATCGCCCCGCTGCAGATGTTTGCGCCCCCAGGAATAGGCGGCCAAGTTAATGGCTTCGGTGGCGTTACGGGTGAAGACGATTTCCTGCGGGAGGGCGCCGATGCAGCCGGCCACCTTGCCGCGAGCCGCCTCGTACATGCCGGTGGCCTCTTCCGCCAACGTATGCAGTCCGCGGTGAATATTGGCGTGATGTTTGCGGTAATACTCCCCCATGGCCGAAATCACCGCTTCCGGCCGTTGCGACGACGCCGCGGAATCCAGATATACCAGCGGCACGCCGGGCCGGATCTCCCGTTGCAGGATCGGGAAGTCCGACCGGATCCTCTGGATATCCAGGGAATAAGTAAACTTCTTCCCTTCCGCTTCCTGGCCGTTCACCTCAGTCCTTTCCCATCATCCGCGGCGCGCAGGGATTCCCATCCTTGCCGCGCCGCAAAAAACCGCTTCACTGACGCATACCTGAAGGTGTTGCGCGACGGGCAGCATTCCCCCTTCGGCGATGTCCCGATCGGAACCGTTGTAGACGGCACCCTCCGGATCGCCCCGCATCCCGCCGATGGCGAAAGCGTCGTTCATCTGGAAGGCAAACCGCTTCATGAGGGATCCCCGGTACCTATTCCGCGTCATCCGCCGCCTGGAGGGTTCCGGATCATTTTCGGGATCGCTTGGGTTTCTTGCGGGAAGCCGCCGGTTTCCGCCGGGAAGGCTTCGGTTTCCGCTTCTTGGCCGCGGGTTTTTTCACGGACGTGTTCACGGGTTTCTTCTTCCGGCGAATGGACGGCTTTTTGGTTTTCCCTGAGGCTGCGGCGGATCGTGCCTTCTTCACCAGCCGGATCTTGTCGGTTCCCTTGTTGAACCACAGAATGCGGTCGGGGACCATCCAACCGTCGGTGAGATAGACGTCGTTCCGGAACTGGATAGCCGTCATCCGGTCGTCGGCGTGGACGACGACTCCATCGACCCAGTCACGCACCCGCCGTCCGCTTTTTTTATGGTCGCAAAAAACAGCCACGATATCCCCGATGGAAATCGCTACAGGCGTCATGGAGGCACTCCCTGATCCTCGGCCCGCGAACGCGGCGGCCCGTTTGTTTTGATACGTATGTGCACTGCTTCCATTGTCTCCATTTTCGCCAGGACGGCAAGGCGCACCCGCTTCCGGATATCCGTCTCCGGAATCCGTCCCAGGGCTTCCTCCAAGAACCCTTCCGCCAGCACTTTCCGGGCTTCCCGGACGGAGATTCCCCGCGACCGCAGGTAGAACAATTCCTCCGGATCCAATTCCCCGATCGTAACCCCGTGCGAACACCGCACATCGTCGGAAAGGATTTCCAAGCCGGGCACTGCTTCGGCTTTGGCGGCGTCGGAAAGTGTCAGGATCCGGCTTCCCTGATATCCATCCGTACCGTGGGCTTCCGATTCCACACGGACCATCCCTGCGGAAATATACCGTGCGGAATCCGCCACCACACACTTGCCCAGATAATCGGATTGTGTGTTCGGTGCGGCATGATGCTGGAAAGTCGAAAAATCCGCCTGTTGTGATCCGTCGAGCACATGCAAGGCCGTCCACTGCGCCGAAGCGCCTTCTTCCTCCAACTCCACAGCGGAGAACGTCTTCGCGGACAGTGCGCCGAGGTTCGTCTCCCCCCAGATCAAGCGCCCCCCGCGCCCGATCACCGCCCGTTGGTGGGCCACCCGCGCCATGTTGGCCCCCCATTGCTGCGACAGGTAAAAATGCAGGGAGGCGCCGCTTCGGATGACCAATTCCACCACGTCGATGCGGGCCGCACCCGCTTTCTTCGCCGGCGACACGCTCTCATGCAATAAGCCGGCTTCCGCCCCTTCTTCCAAGTGCACCAGCAAACGTCCGGCCCGCAACCCGTTCCCCGACGACCACAACATGGAATGGAGCGGTTTTTCTATCCGCACGCCCTTGGGAACGTGCAGAAAGACCCCGGCGTCAAAAATCGTCGCATCCAAAGCGGAAAAAAGGCCGTCCGCGGCGGGTACGGCGCTTCCCAGCAGCGGCCGGACCAAGTCGGGATACTCGCGGGCCGCTTCAAGGATCGGCAAGAAGATCACACCGGCCCGGCTCAACTCATCGTCCAGGGTTTGCTGTTTCGCCTCCGCATCTTCCTGCGCAAGCCAACCGGAGATTTTCATTCCGCGGGCGGGCTTTCGCCACTTGGCGGGCGCATGTTTTCTCTTGCCCGCAACGGCCAGCGCCTCCAGCGTCAAATCGGCGTACGGATACCGGAGCAGTCCATCATGGCGCCAGGCATCATCCGCCGCACCCGGCAATTCCATACGCCGGTAGGTTTCCAAAGCGGAGCGCCGCGAATCTACCAGCCATCCGGGTTCGCCCGTTTCCCGTCCGATGGCCTCCGCCTGTACATCGGTCAGCTTAAGCGGTTTGCCCGCTTTTCCGCTTGCCTTACGGAACGGGGCGCTGAGGGATGTGTCATTCATGAGGTCTTATCCTACGGATCCCGACATCTGCAGCTGGACCAGGCGGTTCATCTCAATGGCATATTCCATCGGCAATTCCTTTACCAGCGGCTCGATGAACCCGGAAACGACCATGGTGACCGCCTCCTCCTCGTTCAAACCGCGGCTGCGCAGATAGAACAGTTGCTCCTGGCCGATCTTGCTGACGGTCGCCTCGTGCCCGATCTCCACGGCCTTTTCATCGGTTTGGATGAGCGGGTAGGTATCGGTCCGGGCGTCCGGATCCAACAACAGGGCGTCGCACACCACTTTGGATTTGGCGCCGGCCGCTCCATGCAGGACCTTCACCAAACCGCGGTAGGAGGACCGTCCGCCGGACTTGCTGATGGATTTGGAGGTAATCTTGCTGCTGGTGTGCGGAGCGATATGGATCATTTTTCCACCGGCGTCCTGATGCTGCCCCCGGCCGGCAAACGCCATGGAAAGTATCTCCCCATGCGCGCCCCTGCCCTTTAGGATACAGGACGGATATTTCATTGTCAGCCGGCTGCCGAGGTTGGAATCCACCCATTCCATCACCCCATCCTCGTCGACCTTGGCTCGCTGGGTGACCAGGTTGTACACATTGGTGGACCAGTTCTGGATGGTCGTATAACGCATCCGTGCGCCGCGGCGGACGATGATTTCGATCACCCCGCTGTGCAACGAATCCTTCGAGTAAATCGGCGCGGTGCATCCCTCGACGTAATGGACGGATGCGCCCTCATCAACGATGATCAGGGTCCGCTCGAATTGCCCCACCCCCTGGGCATTCAGCCGGAAATAGGCCTGCAGCGGCAGCTCGACACGGACTCCGGGGGGAATATACACGAACGACCCGCCGGACCAGAAGGCGGTATTTAGGGCGGCGAAGGTATTGTCGGTGTAAGGAACCACCGTGCCGAAATATTCGCGGTAGATCTCGGGATGCTGCTTCAGCCCGTCATCGCTGCTGAGAAAGATCACTCCCTGCCGGGACAGGACCTGCTGGATGTTGTGGTACACCATCTCGGATTCGTACTGCGCACCCACGCCTGCCAGCAGCTTGCGTTCGGCTTCCGGAATGCCCAGACGGTCGAACGTCCGCTTGATATTTTCCGGAACTTCGTCCCAGGAGATGTGCGCCCGGTCGCTTGGGCGGATGTAGAAGGTGATCTCATCGAGTTTGAGCCCCGAGAGATCGCCGCCCCACTTCGGCATCGGCCGCCTCATGAAATGGTCGTAGGCCTTCAACCGGATTTCGCGCATCCACTCCGGTTCGCCCTTCTGAGCCGATATTTCCTCCACGACTTCCCGGTGCAGGCCGGGCCGGGCCCGGAACAGGTACTCTTCCGGATCCCGGAACCCATAGGGGTATTCCTCGGGGCCTTCCCATTGCGCTTTTGCTTCCGGCGGCATGTCATTCCTTCCCCGATTTGGAATATTTTTGCCGCACCCAATCGTATCCTTCCCGCTCCAGCCGCTCGGCCAGATCCGCCCCTCCGGATTCGGCTATCCGGCCGTCGTACAGGACGTGGACGTATTGCGGTTTTATATAATTCAGGATTCTTTGATAATGGGTGATGATCAGCACACCCAGATCGGGTCCGGAAATGGCTTCCACCCCGCCGGCGACAATCCGCAGGGCGTCGATGTCGAGTCCGGAATCCGTCTCGTCCAGGATGGCAATGGTCGGCGTCAGCACAGCCATCTGCAGCACTTCCACACGTTTCTTTTCCCCGCCGGAAAAACCCTCATTGAGATACCGTCCAGCGAACTCCACCGGGATCTGAAGCATCTCTAATTTCGCCTTAAGCATCTTGCGGAATTCCGGAATGGGAATTCCCTTATCATGAGGATCGGCCG
>JBJYXS010000408.1:0-5668 GCA_046260075.1 Anaerolineales bacterium
TGTACAGGGTGCGGCCGGTGGAAAGCTTGCTGAGTTCCTTGGCAAGTTTGACCCGCTGTGCTTCGCCGCCGGAAAGCGTCGTGGCGGATTGCCCCAATTTGATGTATTCCAATCCGACATCCCTCAGGGTCCCCAGCAGGCGGACAATCCCGGGGATAGCGGCGAACAAATCCAGGGCCTCGGAGACATCCATATCCAATACTTCCGAGATCGAATGGCCCTTGAATTTCACTTGAAGGGTTTCGCGGTTGAACCGCGTCCCCTTGCATGCATCGCAGGTAATCCAGACATCGGGAAGGAAGTGCATCTCAACGCGTTTTTTTCCATGGCCTCGGCAGGCTTCGCACCGGCCGCCGCGCACGTTGAACGAAAACCTGCCCGGACCATATCCGCGGGCCTTGGCTTCCGGCAGGAGGGCATATACATTCCGAATTCCATTGTAGACGCCAATATATGTAGCCGGATTGGAGCGCGGCGTCCGGCCGATGGGATCCTGGGTGATGTTAATGACTTTGTCGAAGTAGTCCAGCCCCTCTATGGCCCGAAAGGCCCCTGGTTTTTTCAGGGATCCGTGCAGGCGGGCCGCCAAAGCGGGGAACAGAGTCTCGGCGATGAGGGAGGACTTGCCGGATCCGGATACGCCGGTTACGCAGGTGAACAGGCCGACGGGAAAGCGCACGTTGATGTTCTTTAAATTATTATGGCGCGCCCCCTTGATCGTCAGCCAATGGTCGTTCGGTGAACGGCGGCCGTTGGTGCTGTCCGCCTGGCGGGTACCGGCGGCCACCACCAGTTTCCCGCTCAGGTATTTGCCCGTGAGGGAATCGGATTGACGGGCGATGTCCTGCGGCTTCCCGGAGGCCACGATATGTCCGCCCAGAATGCCTGCGCCGGGCCCGAAATCCAAAATATGATCCGCCGCCTCGATCGTCTCGCGGTCATGCTCCACAACGATGACGGAGTTCCCGAGATCCCGCAACCGGATGAGGGATTCCAGCAGGCGCCGATTGTCGCGGGCGTGCAATCCGATCGAAGGTTCATCGAGGATGTACATCACTCCGACCAATCCTGATCCGATTTGTGAGGCCAAACGGATTCGCTGGCCCTCGCCGCCGGAAAGGGTGGGGGCAGACCGGTCGAGGGTCAAGTAATGCAGACCGACATTCATCAGGAATTCCAGCCGCGCGATGATCTCCTTGAGGATTTCACCAGCGATCTGCATCTGCTCGGATGGCAACGACAGGCCGGAAAAGAAATTCAGTGCGTTGCCGATCGAAAGGGCCTGAACATCGGTAATGGTTTTTCCCGCGAAACGGACGGATGTGGCTTCTGGCCGCAAGCGGGATCCGCGGCAGGCGGGGCACTCCTGATAGGACATAAATTGCGAATACCACTCGCGCATGCCCTCGGAATGAGTTTGGTGATAGCGGCGGGAGACGGCGTTGATCACTCCCTCGTATGTGGAAACCCAGGAACCGTGGCCTCCGTTTTCATTACCCCATTTCCACCGAACACGAACGCGTTTGTCTCCATACAGCAGGCCCTTCCGGGCTCTCGCCGGGATATCCTTCCAGGGAGTATCCATGGAAAATTTATAATGCCGCGCAAAATTGACCCCCACTACCCGAGCCGATTTGGATGTCTTTAAGGGCCCCCAGGCGCGGATCGCGCCTTCGGCGATGGATTTCTCCGGAGATACGAAATTATCCGGATCGAAGGAAAACTTGCGACCCAACCCGTTGCATTCGGGACACATCCCCAGCGGCGAGTTGAAGGAAAACATCGGCGGGGAGAGATCCGGGAAGGAGATGCCGCAATGAGCGCAAGCATTTTGCTCGCTCATCTCCAATTCCTTGCGCGACCCGCCCGAAACGATGATGCTGCCGTCTCCCACCCGCAGCGCGGTTTCCACCGAATCCGCCAGCCGGGTTCGGAATTCCGGATCGGAGCCGGTCGGAATGACCAGGCGGTCGATGACGATTTCAATATCGTGTTTACGGGTTTTGGCAAGACGGATGGATCGGTCCAGGTCGGTCACAACGCCATTAACCCGAGCCCGCTGGAATCCGCTGGCTTTGGCTTCCGCCATCACGTCTTCATGAGCGCCTTTTCGTTTTCGGACAACGGGAGCCAGCAGGAGGATCTTCGAACCCGGGCGCAGGGCGAGGATTTGATCGACGATTTGTGTTGAGGTTTGCCGAGATACGGGGCGTCCGCATTTTGGACAGAATGGGGTCCCGGCGCGGGCAAAGAGGACTCGCAGGTAATCGCTGATTTCCGTCACTGTCCCGACGGTGGACCGGGGATTTTTTGAGACCGCCTTTTGTTCGATGGCGATCGCCGGGCTCAGCCCGCCGATGTAGTCGACATGTGGTTTTTCCATCTGGCCCAGGAATTGACGGGCGTATGCGGAGAGGGATTCCACATACCGTCGCTGACCTTCGGCATAAAGTGTATCGAATGCCAGCGATGATTTTCCGGATCCGGATACGCCGGTGAAGACGATCAGTTTTTCTCGCGGAATCCGGAGGTGAAGGTTTTTTAAATTGTGCTCCCGGGCTCCCCGGATGATGATGCAGCTGGTATCTTCGGAGGACATGGTCGGTTCCATGAGGGATGGGACGGTGGGATTTGTTGATGATTCGTTTGTCGCTTGCTTTCCGCCGGGCGAAACGCCGCCGTCCGGCATACGGACCGCATTCTACCAGCAGGGAATGCCTAGAGGTAGGGGGATTTTGCGAATCTGGGCGCTCGTCTTCGTATTACGACGCCGGCTTGACGGGTTTCGGCTTGCGGGGATGGTACATCGCCAACCCGATGAGGATCATGGCGATGCCAATCATCAGACCGGTGCTTTGCAGCAAACCCAGATGGGGCGAACCCGGCAGCGGGTGGCTTCCCAGGCCGATCAGATCCGCCGTACAGGCAACCGCTACCAGGATGTATCCAGTGGCGGACAGCCGAGCCCCCACGTCTTCACGGATGGTCAGCACCTGTCCAGGCGGGCGCAAAAGGTATTCCAATGCAAAGGAGGAAACCACGACCAGGCCCAGCCCGGAAAGGTATACCATCACCTGAAGGTATCCGATCACCGGCGAACGGTCCAATCCGAAAAGCCAGGGTTGAAACCCGAGCAGGAACAGGAACAGGCCGAAGAAATCCAATACCAAGAAGACGGTCATCCAGCGGGGATGAAGGGAGTGGTTGTTTGTCGACATAGGCGGTCCGGGGGGATTATACGCTTATCGGGCGATCCACCAAAGGGCGGCCAGGAACAGCATCAGAAGCAGGAAAAACGCAAGGGGAAGGCGCCGAGAAAGCAGGTTGCGGTTTACGACCGTCGCCTGTCCGGTGAAGGGATCTTGTAGGATTTGAAAGACGGGCCCCAATATCCAGGTGATGGCCAGACCCGTCACCAGGCCGCCGACGTGTCCCCAGATGTCGATTCCGGGCAACGCGCTCAGCGAGAGGTTGAGGATGATGATGAATACGACGTTTGCCAGCATGGAGCGTCCGATGGATCCCAATAGCCGGGAGTTGCGGTAGAGGAAGACGGCCAATGCGCCGATCAAGCCGAACACCGCACCGGAAGCGCCCAGAGAGTTGGCCGGCGTAAACAGGTAACTGGCGGCCACGCCGGCCAACCCGGAAAAGAAGTAAACCATCAGGAACAAACCGTACCCGAGTGGTCGTTCGATCAGCCGCCCGATGTTGTACAGCGCATACATATTGAAAAAAAGGTGCAGCGCGCCGCCATGAAAGAATATCGGTGTAAGAAACCGCCAGTAGTCCCCCTGGCGAATCAACGCGTTGACCTTCAATCCGTAGTAGGTAAAGGTGTCGCCGAGGGTTAATTGTCCGAGGAAGACCAGGCAGGTCGCCGTCAGGATCACATAGGTGAAAACCGGCGCCACACCCGGAATGGACATCGAGCGCGGCCGCGGAGGAGGGGCGGGAGCGGGCGACTCGATCACAGCGAGAGAATCCTGGGAATGGCCCGGGCGTGCTCGGCCCGAAGGATGGCCGCAATCGTATCGACGGTGGCATCCAACTTGCCGTCGGCGTTGATCACAACATAATCGAAATCCGGTATCCGCCGCATTTCCTCGCGAGCCGCACGCAGCCGCAGCGCCACTTGCTCGGCCGTCTCACTTCCCCGCTTCCGCAACCGGCGGGTTAACTCCTCTTCCGAGGATGCGGCGAGGAAAATGGTGACCGCCTCTGGGCACTTGCGTCGTATGGTGTCCACCCCCTGCACGTCGATCCGCAGGAGGGCGTCGCGCCCCGCGGCAAGGGCTTGGCGCACCCGGGTTTTGGAATTTCCATATTGATGGCCGTATACTTCGGCGTGTTCCAGCAGATCGCCGCGGCGGATCAGTTCTTGGAACTCGGGATCGGAGACGAAGAAGTAATCCCGGCCATTTTCCTCGCCGGGGCGCGGCGGACGCGTGGTGCAGGTCACGATGAATTCGAACGGGATCCCGCGCTCCTGCATCCGGCGCACGACACTGTCCTTGCCGGATCCCGCCGTTCCCGACAGGACGACCAGCAGAGGAGGGTGATCCCGGGAAAACCAAGAATCCGCCATGGGCGCCCCTTGCTATAATATCCACCGCTCCGATCCGAACGGCGGAGGTGAATCATGCCGCTTTACGAATACCGATGCCCCGATTGCCGAAAACGGGTGTCGGTGCATCAATCCTACACGGACTACGGAAAAGTTCAACCCGCCTGCCCGAACTGCGGTGGAACGCGGTTGCAGCGGACGATCTCGCGGGTCCGTTTTGCTCGTTCCGAAGAAAGTCGCCTGGAATCCCTTTCCGATCCGTCCGCTTGGGGTGATATCGACGAGCAGGATCCCCGTTCGATGGCAAAGATGATGCGCCGGATGAGCAGCGAACTGGGCGAAGAGATGGGACCGGATTTCCAAGAAACCGTCGACCGGCTGGAGGCCGGGGAATCCCCGGAGGAGATTGAAAAAAACATGCCGGGCCTCGGTGGCGGTATGGACGACGGCACACCGGACGACTTTGGAGCCTAACCCCGTCGGTCGCGGAAGGCTATCCGGGCCGAAACCGCCCGGAGGATCTGCGACCAGACTTCCTCTTCTTCCTGATCCGCATCAATTCGAATCCACCGTTTGGGCGACCGGCGCGCAAGTTTAATATACCCATCGCGGACCCGCCGATGAAAATCCACTTCTTGAGCATCCAGACGGTTCCAGTCGCTGTCACTCCGCCGTCTCCGGGACAACCCGACCTCGACCGGCAGGTCCAGCAGCAGGGTCACATCCGGCAAAAGACGGTTGGTGGCGAAATCGCTGATCGACTTTAATACCCTTCGGTCGAGACCACGCCCATACCCCTGGTAGGCGATTGTGGAATCGGCGAACCGGTCGCAGACGACCGTACCGCCCTGCGCCAAATGCGGGCGGATCATCTGGCTGACCAATTGCGCCCGCGAAGCGCAAAAGAGCAGAATCTCGGCGCGCGGCTGCATGGCGGCATTGGCGTGATCATTCAGGATGGCACGGATCTGATCGCCGATCGAGGTTCCCCCCGGTTCGCGTGTGAGCAGAACGTCGCGGCCCTTGCTGCGCAGGTACTCTGCCAACCGGGAAGCGTGAGTGGATTTTCCGCTTCCCTCGGGCCCTTCCAATGTGATGAAC
>JBJYXS010000409.1:0-13006 GCA_046260075.1 Anaerolineales bacterium
TCCACCGTCCGCGAATCGCCGTTCTTCATCACGATCCCGTCCCCGAGTTTCGCGGTGCAAGCCGCCGTCATCACCACCTGCGTCCGCTCCGTCCGGATCGCGGCGATGGCTTGCCCGTCGCAGTGGTCGAAGTGTTCGTGGGTGATCAGGAGCAGGTCGGCTTTGGGCAGGCCGGAATAATCCGCAGCTTCTCCGAACGGGTCGACGTAGATCTCCTTTCCGCCGAAGGAAAAGCGCAGGCTGGCGTGCCCGAAAAAGGTGATCGCCAGGTCGCCCGCCGAAGTGGGGATGACGTCTGTTTCGAATTGCTGTTGAGGAGTCATGGATGCGGTTCCTTTCCGATCTGTTTCTTTCACTCTGTCCGCTGGTTTCGGCGAACGGCCGGAAGCGCCGGTATCAGAGGGTTAACTCCGCCAGATAGTTGCCGTCCTCCTGTTCGGCGGCCACCCGGCACCGCCAGCCGGCTTTCCCGGCCCGGTCGGCCAGGGTTTGGGGGTCGACGTGCAGCCACCCGAAGATCGGCCCCGGCTTTCCTTTGTATTCGAACTGGATGCGGATTTCGCCGAAGTAGCGGCCGGCTTTGCGGTTGGCTTCATGGTAGGCCAAATGCTGCGCGTCTTCGGTGCGGCGGACGTCCAGTGAATCGAACACCAGCCGGCCGTCCGGAGCGGCGAGCGCGCGGGCGTGCCGCAGGAAACGGTCCAGCCCCTCCAACGTTTCCACCATGCCGATCCCGTGCATCAGCATCAGCAGGGTTTCGAACCGCTCCCCGCGCAAATCGAACACGTCGGTCCGGCGGGCGTCCGCTGCGCCCCGCGCCGTCATGACCTCTACGGCCTGGGGGGAAATGTCGATCGCCGTCACGTGCAGTCCCCGCCGCTGCAACGCCAGCGTGTGGCACCCGGTCCCCGCGCCGATGTCGAGCACGGTTCCACGGCACAGATCCAGCGCCGTGTTCTCCAGAGGGGAGAAATCCGCTTCTTTTCGGAAGAATGCAGCGATCGACAGCAGGCTGTCGTATCCATCGTCCCGATGGATGGTGATCTGGGCGGAACTCTCCCCGTTTTGGTAGTCGAGCAGCGCCTGCCCATACGGATCCATGTCGACGGTTTTCATAGCAGTACTCCACATGCATAAGTATAGTAGAGTTCCGTTGGTTCCTGCTGGCCTTTCTTCCCCTCTCCTCCCTTCACGCCAATCCCAAATCCCCGCAAATACGTGCAATAGATGATCCTTTACAAGAACCCTTCCGCACGTATCTGGGGAGCATGTCCCGGAGTGAAACGACAGGGGGCTGGGAGGGGGTAGGAGGGCAGGGAGGGTGGGATGGGATGGCCCAAGGTGGACGCCGGGGTGACGTAAATGAGAAGAAATGCGGTCAGGCCGGATCGACGGATACCCGTAAAAACCAATACCCGTCGTGCAATACCGTCTCGCGGGCGGCCAGGCGGAGCTCTCCGTCGAAGAGCGGGCCGCCGGTCACGACGGTGTGGTATTCGCCCAATTCGCCGGAGGGATCGATCCCGGCCGCCGCCAAGTCGGCGACGGCCTTGTGGTCGATCGTCCGGCCAAGCCATTCCGGACCCAGCTTCTCGGCCTTGGCCACGACGATCACCGCCGTAAATCCTAGCCCGATGAATTCCTCCAGCAGCTCGCGCCGTTCCCGTTGCCACAAGGGGTGGACGGCCGCCAGGCCGGCCGAGGCGCAGACGCGGCGGCACCATGCGCGGTGATCCTCGACGTCGATGTCGCCGAACACGCCGGCGGTGATTCCCTCGGACCGGTAGGTTTGCAGCGCGTCCGAGAATGCGCCTTCGTAGGCGCTCCACGAGGCGGAACCGAAGCGGATCGGAAGGTTCAGCCGGCGGGCTTGTTCTTCCAGCAGGGGGCGGGGAAGGGCGTGGGAGCGCGAGGCAAGGCCGTCCTCGGCCAGCATCGTATAAAGGCCTTTAGCGAGGCCGCCTTGGCTCACGGCATGATGCAGCGCCAGGCAGGAATCCTTGCCGCCGCTCCAGGAGCAGAAGAACGGGCGGCCGGCGATGGAAGCAGGATCCGGGCGGTTCACGGCGGCGCCTCGCAGACGTCCGTCATGTCGGTGCCCGGCGGCAAACCGTAGAGCATCGTTACCACCGCCGCCAGGTTGGCCGAGAGGCCTTCATCGCCGGTGAAGCCCCGGAAGTGCTCGCCCACGCCCAGCGCATGGCCCAGTTCGTGCTCGGCGACCGATTCGGGACGGTACCCGGCGGCCTCGTCGTCGCAGGCGCTTGATCCGAGATGGACGTACACCAACGTGTTGAACACGCCCAGCGGATCGATGTGGAATCTGTGGCCGGAGGTCGGATCCCTGCCGCCGGTCACGTTTCCGCAGCCGGGCTCGCCCCGGTTGCTCGCGACCGCGTCGCCGTCGATGACGGTGATTCCGACCTTCGGAACGGAGGAGACGATCGTAAACCTCACCGCGCCGCTGGTGGCGGTTTCGTAGTGTTCGATGGCGGTCAGTACGGCGGCGTTCCCGTGTGGATGGATGGCGACCGGGACGGCGAAGCGGACCGTCTTGCCCGGCGTGGGATTGCCGCGGTCGTATACGTTCGAGGCGCACAGCCAACCCAGGACATCCTCCGGATCGACCTCCGGCGTTTTGGCGGCCGTCGTTGTGGATCTGGATTCCGCTCCGGCGGTGGGGATTTTTTCCGGCGGGCGGCACTCCGATTCGGGCGACGCCGTCGGAACGGAATTCGTCCCGGCGGGACTTGTGAACGCCGTTGCCAGCAAGTTGCATCCGAAGGCCAGGGCGGCCAACCCGGCCAATGCCCATCGCCGCATGATCTTTCTCCGGCCCGCAGGTATTTTCGGAAAAAATTGTACCATCGCGGACGATCCGCTTTTATTGGAAAAATGACGGCCCGGCCTTTGGTATACTCCGCTGCTGTGGAACCTTCCGGGGAGCGATTCCCTTGCCGATGACCCGACCCGACGCAATCGACGCTCGCAGTGAACCCGTCCATCGTCCGCTTCCCAAAGCCGGCGGATTTGCTCGTTGCGCTTCCGCTTTAATCGCGCTCGTACTGCTGGCCGGCTGCCGGGAAGGCGCCCGGACTCTGGAACTCAGCGCGACCGCGGAATGGTCGGGCCCCTCGCCCGAACGCCCGGCGACGGCAACGCCCACGGCGACGGTCCTTGCGAGCATTGCCCCGACGCCCAGCCCGACCACCGGCGCGACGGAAGCGGTCGTGAACGCCACCAAGGCCGACGTCTGGGACGATCCCGAAAACGAGAAATCCTACTGGAACCTGCAGACTCAGTTGATCCTTGGAGAAAAGGTGCTGATCCTCGAGCGGCGCGGCGAATGGTCCCGGATCGTGGCCGTCGAGCAGCCGTCGCACAAGGATCCGCGCGGCTATCCGGGCTGGGTGCGCACGGAGTTCCTGGCCGAGAGCCGGCCCGAAGCCGGGCAGTTCGCCGTGGTGATGAAGGCGCGGACCCATTTGTGGGCGGATGCGGCCGCCTCGCCGGGGATGCTGATCTACCTGGATTCACGCTTGCCGGTGGCGGCGGTGGAGGGGCAGTGGGTCCGGGTGCGGTTGCCGGACGGGATGGAAGGATTGCTGCCGGCCGAAGACGTGCGCCTGACGGACGACCTTTCCCAGGCCGTCCCGGCCGACGGGATCTTCGCCCTGGCCGAATCGCTGATCGGCGCGCCCTACAAGTGGGGCGGGACGGTATCCGACGCGCTGGATTGTTCGGGCATGCCCTACCGGCTGTTCCACGCCTACGGCATTCTGATGAGCCGCGACGCCGACGACCAGGCCCTGGAGGGGGAATTCGTGGACCGTTACTCGGTGCGCAAGGGCGATCTGGTTTTCGCCGCCACGACCAGCGGCGGGGAGATCACCCACGAGGTGATCTACTGGGGGAACGACATGGTGCTGGATGCCGACATCGTTCGCGGGGTGATCATCCGCCCGATGTCGGAGTTCTTCGCCGATTATTTCTGGATCACGGCCCGGCGGTTCCTGCCGTGAAGTCGAAGGAATAATCACCGCAGAGACGCGGAGAGCGCAGAGATAAAAAAGGATAACTCTGCGTCCTCTGCGCCTTTGCGGTTAAATGAGAGAATACCAGTTATGTCGTCGTATCAATGTCTATTCTTCGATTCTGATACGCCGAGTAATCCGTGATCAGCCGGTCGTACTCCTTGTCCATCAACGGCGAGGAGATCATGAAATCGGCCGACGAGCGGTTGCAGGCGATGGGGATGTTCCACACCGCGGCCATCCGCAGCAGCGCCTTGATGTCCGGATCGTGGGGCAGCGGCTCCAGCGGATCCCAGAAGAAAATCAGAAAATCGATTTCATTTTCCACGATTTTGGCGCCGATTTGCTGATCCCCGCCGAGCGGCCCGCTCTGCAGCCGGTGGATCTGCAATTTCAATTCCTTTTCCAGGGTGGTTCCGGTCGTCCCGGTGGCGAACAAGGTGTGGTGGGCCAGCAGTTCGCGGTTGAACTTGGCCCATTCGATGAGGTCCATTTTCTTGTTGTCGTGCGCCACGAGGCCGATCTTTTTATCCGGCTTCATGACGATGGTTCCCTTTTTCATGTGCTGTCTCCCGATGGATTTCGTCGTCGCGGATAAATCCGGCCGGCGGGCGGCTATTGATTAAGCCAATTGCATGATCTCTTTCCCTTCCATTTTCTCGAAACCCAGTTTTATTTCCTCGATCGACGTATTTTCCGAGAATGCCCTCTTCGGAATGAGCAATACCATATTATTTTCCTTGTCGACGAGAATTATTCCTTCTCTATACTCATATATGCTTTTAATCGTTTCCCACTCGAAGGTTTTTTCTTCTTTGGGGTGAATTATCCGTATACGTTTTTCGTCAATATGGATTTTATATACATCTTCATATAGATGCCTTTTCTGCAAATAGCTAATCATTATATTCATTCTTGTGAATGGCTGGAACATGTATAGTATATCAATCAAAATGATTATTATCATAATAATGAAAAGGATATTCGCATAAATGGATGTCTTCTCGATCAATATCGACAAGTCGCTTTTAAAAACACCCATTAATGCGGGGTGATTCACCAGATATTTTGCCAGGAGCAATAACCCGTAATTTAGAATTATCGAAAACGCGGCGATGCCGTTTATGATGAAAATTATTTTTCGCAGGCCAAGAATGCGTTTGGACGATGAACCGGAATTCTGCAATAGGAAGTAGGGTTTAATGAAATCCTTCATTTGGTATGAAAAGGAGCCATCGAAATTCATTTGTATATTCTCCTTCGTCGGGTTGCCTTCCTTCCGCCCCAAAGTTTGCGCTTGGCATCCCCGGCCGCGTCAATCCCCCGCTGTCCCCTTCCACACCGCCGTCATGGTCTTCAGGGCGGTGACGTTGCGCACCGGCACCGCCACCTGCATGCTGTAGGTGTATTCCAGATGGTTGGGATCCGCCCAGGTCAGATGGCCCTGGTCGTTGGCCACCCCGTGCTTGGGCAGCGGCTGGACGGCCAGCCAGAAGTTCCACAGCGGCACGTCGTATTCGTAAGCCAGCCGGGCGACGATTTTATTAAAGGCGTTGTCGCCCTCGCGGTTGTCGGCCTTGGTCGAAAGGATCGGCACGATCCCCAGTTCGATGGTGTATTCGACGATCTGCCGCATCCGCTCCTCATAGATATCCGGCTCGACCGTCCAGTCGTCGGTCCCCAGGCTGATCAGCGCGTAGGCCGGCTGGTGGATGCGGTACTCGCACACAAGCGGCGTTTCGCTCTTTTTGCACCGCTCCGGATCGGCCCGCAGCGGGGAGAGCACGGCGGCGGTGTTGAACCCGTCCCCCAGGGTGACGCTCTGGCGGTTGAAGGAATCCAGGAACCAGTCGATCACCGGCTGCAGGTAGGCGTAATCCCCGAGGTTGTACTTCCCCGGCTGGCCGTAGCGCCCGAACAGGTTGATCGGCAGGCTGAGGCAGTCGCCCAGGATCGAGAACGCGTGCGGATCGTTGCCGAGTTGCTGCCCTTCGGCGTAGATGCGTTTGGCCGTCTGGCTGACGGAGGGGACGATCGGCATCGTCTCCCAGGCGTCCGGAGCCAGGGTGGGGGTCCGGGTGGGCGTGGGGGTGATCGTGACGGTGAGGTCGGGCGGCGTCGCGGATCGGGTGGCGGTGGCGGCGGCTGTATCCGTCGGCGCGGGCGCGGCCGAAGCCGTCGGCGCCGCGTCGCAGGCGGTTGCCGTGCCGAGGAGCAGAATCGAAATGAGCAGAATCGAGGGAATCTTCATGGTGCGCCGTTTGCAAACCGGGCCGATTATATCAAAGGAGATAGGAAGGGCCTTTATACCGCAGAGGCGCAGAGATCGCAGAGTTTTTTTTATTATCACTCTGCGTCCTCTCCGTCTCTGCGGTGATCACTCAGCCCTTGCGGAACCTGCGCGTGGCGTCCAAACGCAGCTGCGACCGCCGCAGCGAAGCCTCCGCCCGGCGCCGGGATTCTTCCGATTCGCCGTAGGCGGAGCGCAGCCGATCCTCGGCCCGGGCCTTGGCGGCCTCGGCGCGCGCCACGTCGATCTCGTCCACCCGTTCGCCCACGTCGGCCAGCACCGTGACCGCGCTCGGCAGCACTTCCATGATTCCCCCCGCGATCGCGAAGGCGATTTCGTTGCCGGCCCGTTTGACCACCAAAACACCGTAGGAGAGCGTCGTAAGCAGCGGGGCATGGTGGGGGAGGATCCCCAGCGCGCCCTGGCTGCCTGGGGCGACGATGACGTCCGCATCCCCGGAATACAGCCGGCGGTCCTGGGTGACGATATCGCAGCGAATGGGCATGGATTACGCCATCAACCGCCGGGCCTTGGCCCGCGCGTCGCGGATCGTGCCGACCATGTGGAAGGCGGCCTCCGGCAGCGGGTCGTGCTTGCCGTCGATGATCTCGCGGAATCCGCGGATGGTGTCGGCGATCGGCACGTAGACGCCCTTCAATCCGGTGAACTTCTCGGCCACGAACATCGGCTGGGAGAGGAACCGCTCGATCTTCCGCGCCCGCGAGACGGTCTGCCGGTCCGATTCGCTGAGTTCGTCGATGCCGAGGATCGCGATCAGGTCCTGGAGATCCTTGTAGCGCTGCAGGATGCGCTGCACGTCGCGGGCGGTGCGGTAATGGTCCGGCCCGACGATCCGCGGATCGAGGATCCGCGAAGTGCTGGCCAGGGGGTCCACCGCCGGATAGATGCCCTTGTCGACGATCGACCGTTCGAGCGCGATCGTCGCGTCGAGGTGGGTGAAGGTCGCCACCGGGGCAGGATCGGAATAATCGTCGGCCGGAACGTAGACCGCCTGCATCGAGGTGATCGAGCCGCGCCGGGTGGAGGTGATCCGCTCCTGCAGCTCGCCCATCTCGGTTGAGAGCGTGGGCTGGTAGCCGACCGCCGACGGCAGCCGCCCCATCAGCGCCGAAACCTCCGCTCCGGCCAGGCTGAAGCGGAAAACGTTGTCGATGAACAGCAGCACGTCCTTCCCCTGGTCGCGGAAGTATTCCGCCATGGTCAGGCCCGAAAGCGCCACGCGCAGCCGCACGCCCGGCGGTTCGTTCATCTGCCCGAAGACCAGGACCGTGTCCTTCAGCACGCCGCTCTCCACCATCTCGCAATAGAGCTGCGTGCCTTCGCGCGTGCGTTCCCCCACGCCCGCGAACACCGAGTTGCCCTGGTGGACCGTCGCGATCGAACGGATCAGTTCCTGGATGATGACCGTCTTGCCCACCCCCGCGCCGCCGAAGATCCCGGTTTTTCCGCCCTTGGTGAAGGGCGCGATCAGGTCGATCACCTTGATCCCGGTTTCGAACACCTCCACCTGGGTGGTCTGTTCGTCGAACGGCGGGGCGGCGTGGTGGATCGGAGCCTGGCGGGCCGAGCGCACCGGGCCGAGCCGGTCGATCGGCCGTCCCAGCACATCGAACATCCGCCCGAGCGAGGCTTGCCCCACCGGGACGCGGATCGGCGCGCGGGTCGCCCGGACCGGCATGCCGCGCCGCAATCCGTCGGTCGAATCCATCGCCACGCAGCGCACCCAGTTCCCGCCGAGCGATTTCTGCACCTCCAGCGTGACCGGTCCGCCCGTCTCGCGGTCGACCTCCAGCGCCTCGTAAATTTCGGGGAGCTCCTCGGCGGGGAACGAGCAATCCACCACCCCGCCGAGTATTTGAACGATTTTTCCTTCAGCATTCCGCATGATGTATTCCTAATGGGCAAGCGCTTCGGTGCCGACCGCGATGTCGAGCAGATCGGCGGTGATGTCCTGCTGGCGGGCCTTGTTGTAGGCCAATTGCAGGTCGTGCATCATTTCGGATGCGTTTTCGCTCGCGTTGCGCATCATCACCATCCGCGATGCGTGCTCGCTGGTCAGCGATTCGAGGATGCACTCGTAGATCTCCAGCGAGATCAGGCGGTGGAGGACGACGTCGAGCAGTTGCGACTGCCCGGGCTCGAACAGGTACTCGGCGCTCCGCCGTCCGCCGCGGACGAACATGCCGTCGCCCGCGGGAAGGATGTCGGGGACGGGGATCAGCTGGCGCACGGTCGGGCGCTGCTGGATCATGCTGACGAAGGCGGTGTAGACGATGTCCACCCGGTCCACCTTCTCGGCCAGATATTCTTCGATCGCCAGCCGGCCGATCGCCGAAAGGTCGCCGTAGGCGGGCGCGGCCGGCAGCCCGCTGAATTCGGCCCGGATCGTCGCCCCCTTTCTCTGCAGCATGTCCCGGCCCCGCTTCCCGATGACCAGGTAGTTGACCGGAACCGTCGCCTCCGCGCTGTGGGCCAATGCCTTGCGCACCACTAGGGGGTTGTAGGCGCCGGCCAGCCCGCGGTCCCCGGAAACGACGATCAGCAGCATCACGCCGGCCCGTTTGCGCGGGGTCAGCAGCGGATGGTGGAGCGAAGCGCGGCGTCCGTACAGGTGGTCCAGCACTTCGAGCGCCTTTTCGGCGTACGGGCGCGTGGCCATCAGCGCCGCCTGCGAGCGGCGGACTTTGCTGGCGCTCACCGTCTGCAGGGCGCGGGTGACCTGGGCGATGTTCCTGACGCTCCGGATGTGGAGCCGCTTTTCGCGCAGCGAAGACATTTTCGGCTACTGCCAGGAGGCGTTGTAGGCGGCGATCGCAGATTTCAATTCGGCCTCGTTTTCGGCGGACATCCGCCCCTCGCGCCCGATCGTCTCGAGCAGCGGTCCGTGGGTGGCGCCCAGGAAGCTGTGCAGGCCGTCCTCCCACTCGTGCACCTGGTCGAGCGGGATCGAATCGATCATCCCGTTGACGCCGGCGTAGAGCGCCGCCACCTGGTGCCCCAGCGGCATCGGCTCGTACTGGGACTGTTTGAGGATCTCCTGCAGGTGCCGGCCCCGGTCGAGCTGCGTCTGGGTGGCCCGGTCCAGGTCGGATCCGAATTGCGCGAAGGCGGCCAGTTCGCGGTACTGGGCCATGTTCAACCTCAGACGGGCCGCCACCTGCTTCATCGCCTCGGTCTGGGCGTCGCCGCCCACCCGCGAGACGGAAATGCCGGCGTTCACCGCCGGACGGATCCCGGCGTAGAACAGGCTGGATTCCAAATAGATCTGCCCGTCTGTGATCGAGATGATGTTGGTCGGAATGTACGCGGAAACGTCGCCCAGCAGCGTTTCGATGATCGGCAACGCGGTGAGCGAGCCGCCGGACCCCTCGACCTTGGCGAGTTTGTGCCGGTCCGCCTCGGTACCGAGCGCTTTACGGGCGGCTTCGGCCTCGGCCCGGCCGAGCGGACCGCCGTAGGTTTTCCCGTCGACGGCGTCGCCCTCCCCGGCCTCGCCGGAAAACGACGCCGGGACGATGACGTGGCGGTCGGCCAAGCGGGCGGCCCGCTCCAGCAGCCGCGAATGCAAATAGAACACGTCCCCGGGATAGGCTTCGCGGCCGGGCGGGCGGCGCAACAGGAGCGACACCTGGCGGTAGGCCCAAGCGTGCTTGGAAAGATCGTCGTAGATGATCAGCGCGTCGCGGCCGCTTTCCATGAAATCCTCGCCGATCGCGCAGCCCGCATAGGGCGCAATGTATTGCAGGACGGCGGGTTCGTCGGCCGCGGCGATCACCACCACGGTGTGGTCCATCGCGCCGTGCTGGGCGAGCGTGCTGACCGTCTGGGCGACGGACGATTTTTTCTGCCCGATCGCCACGTAGATGCACAGCACCCCGCTGGATTTCTGGTTGATGATTGTGTCGATCGCGATCGCGCTTTTGCCGGTCTGGCGGTCCCCGATGATCAGCTCGCGCTGGCCGCGGCCGATCGGGATCATCGAATCGATCGCCTTCAGGCCGGTCTGGAGCGGGGTATCCACATCCTGGCGTTCGACCACCTGCGGGGCGATGCGCTCGATCGGGCGGAAACGTTCGAAGGCGACCGGGCCGCGGCCGTCGACCGGCTCGCCCAGTGCGTTCACCACCCGGCCGACCAGGCCGTCCCCCACCGGAACGGAGGCGATCCGCCCCGTGGCCCGCACTTCCATCCCTTCCTCGATACGATGGAAATCCCCCATGATGATCACGCCGACCTGCTCGGCCTCGAGGTTGAAGGCGATGCCGATCGTCCCGTCGGCGAACTGGACCAGTTCCTGCGATGCCACGTGCGACAGCCCGCGCACGCGGGCGATGCCGTCTCCGGCCTCGACGACCTGTCCGACCTCGTGGACCGTCGCCTCGGGCTGGAAGCGCTCGATCCGTTGATGGAGATATTCGGAGACGTTGCGCGTAGCGTCGGCCATGCCGTGATCCCTAGGCCGTCAGCGATGCGACCGCGGCGGAATCGAGCTTGCGCAGCACGGCCGCCAGCAGCTTGCGCGCGGCGTCGTAATCGTCGCGGTGGATGATGCTGCTGTGCGAGTGAATGTGGCGGGCGGGCACGCCCAGCACCACGGTCGGAACGCCGGTCTTGTGGAGGTGGATCGCCGCTCCGTCGGTGGCCCCGCCTTCGATCGCCGAGGTCTGCAGCGGCAGCGAGAGTTCGCGGGCGGTGTCCATCAGCAGGTCGCGCAGGCGCAAATTCGGGATCATCCGCGCGTCGAACAGCACCACCGTCGGCCCCTTGCCCAGCTTGACGGCGGATTGGTCCTCGGTGATCCCCGGCACGTCGCCGGCGATGTCGGATTCGAGCACGATCGCCACGTCCGGGTTGACGGCTTCCACGCTGGTGGTCGCTCCGCGCACGCCCACTTCCTCCATCACCGTCGCAACGCCGCACACGGTGTTGGGGTGGCCGCCGGTTTGCAAGTCTTCCAGGGCCTGGATCGTCAGCGCCACGCCCACCCGGTCGTCGAAGGCCTTGGCCAGGTAGGTCTTTCCCCCGGTCAGCACTGAGAAGCCGGCCTGCGGGACGACCGGATCGCCGACGCGGATGCCGGCCTTTTCGACCTCCTCCTTGGAGGTTGCGCCGATGTCGATGTACATGTCCTTCTTTTGGACGACTTTCTCGCGTTCCTCGCGCGGCAGCAGGTGTGGCGGCTTGGCGCCGATCACGCCTTCCACCGTTCCCTTGGCCGTCATCACCGACACGCGCTGGCCGAGCAGGACCTGGTCGAACCATCCTCCCAGCGGGAGGAATTTCAGGAATCCTTCTTTGGAGATCAGCTTGACCATGAATCCGATCTCGTCCATGTGCCCGGCGATCATCACCACCGGCGATTGGACGCCGCCTTCCTTGCGGCAGATCAGGCTGCCGATCCGGTCCTTTTCCAGGGTTCCCAGACCGGTGAGGTGTTTTTCGATCACGGCGCGGATCTCGGCTTCGTGCCCCGAAACGCCGTTGGCTTCGGTGAGTTCCTGTAAAAGCTTTGCGGTTTTGTCCATGGGGGATTCTCCGGGAGTTTGCGGAATAATACCGGAACGGGGGGGTTTTGTCGAGCAAAACATGCGGCGTTCCATCGGGAAATTGCTTCCCGCAACGAAGGAACCTGCGGCAACGGGCAGGGGCCGCCCGCTGGGGAAGGCGGGGAGCACGCATCCCGGTCCCCGGATGTTTCCTGCGCGTGTCACGAAATATGGCGGTCTGAAGCCGCCTGCATCGGTGGGGGAAATCTGAACGGGGTATAATGACCTCCCGTGTAACGATCCCGGTTTTCCGCTGTCCATAGGTCGAAATGGAATTTTCGTGCCGTCAGATATCGAAAACATACCCCTCCCGGAACGGCCACATCACCGCCCTTGAGGGATTATCCCTGGATGCCGATACCCATGAGTTCCTGTGCATTGTCGGGCCCAGCGGGTGCGGAAAAACCACTCTCCTCAAACTGATTGCCGGAATCCTTCCCCCCACCAAGGGAGTCATTCATTTTGAAAAACCGGCGCCACAGCGGAAGCCGCGGTGCTCCATGGTCTTTCAGGATCACGGTCTCTTTCCCTGGATGACCGTCCTCGATAACGCGGCCTACGGCCTGGAAGCGCAGGGTGTTCCGCCGGCGGACCGTCGCCGGGAAGCCGCCCGATGGCTGCGGAGCATGGGGTTGGAACCCTTCGCCCGCAACTACCCGCACGAACTTTCCGGGGGGATGCGACAGCGCGCGGCGCTGGGACGCGCCTTTCTGGCCGATGCGCCGATTCTCCTGATGGACGAGCCGTTCAGCGCGCTGGATGCGCAGATGCGTCTGCTTCTGCAAACCGAATTGCTGCAATGTTGGGCGGAGAAAAAACAGACGGTGGTGTATGTGACCCACGATATCGATGAGGCGATCATGCTGGGCGACCGGGTGCTGGTGATGAGCGGCCGCCCGGGAAGGATCCTGGAGGAGTATCCGGTGCCGCTTGCGCGGCCGCGGACTCTCCAGGCGGCTTCCCGGCAGGAAGCGGTGGATTTGAAATGGCAGATATGGCAGACCATACAGACCGAAGTGCAGACCATCACGGCGTAAAACGGTCCGCGTTTTTCATGGGCGCCCGGTTGCGGGAGGATCTCCTGGAGCGTTGGTCTTCGGTGCTGCTGGTCCTGG
>JBJYXS010000410.1:0-7758 GCA_046260075.1 Anaerolineales bacterium
TGAGTTCCTTGTGCTTCTTGGGAAGCGCGCCGTCGGCGAAGGCGGCCTGCTCCATTTCCAGGAACGCCGCGTAGACCCGCGACTTGGCCGCGATCAGTTTGGCGTGCGCCTTCTTCCGCTTGCGTGAGATGTCTTTCAGGTTGCCCATATGATTTTCCTGATTGCCAAATAATCAGTATGCAGCAGTTGCGTCGAATAATCCGGACCGGGGCCAGTCTACACCATCCTCCCCCGAAGAACAAACCTGCGATGACCCCTCCCTGCTCCCTCACTGCGTTCGGGAATCTCCTCCCCAAATACATGCAGCATATTTCTCGTGGAGGTACTCCTCTCGCACGTATTTGGAGAGGAAAAAGGAGGGGTCCGCATGTATTCAGAAGAAATTGCCGGGAAGAAAACGGCGGGGAGAGACTTTACACCTTCCCGTGCAGTTGCTGTCCCAACCTCCTCTCCCCCCTTATCCCCTCCCCTCCCTGTCCTTCGCTTCGCTCAGGACAAGCGGTCGGGGACAGGCTCTCCCCCTTCCCGTTATACGAGAAGGGGAAGAGGGGGTTGGGACAGGATGGCTCGAAGCCGACATTCCGTACGCCTAACCCCCCAACCAGTAAACCTCCGCCCACAGGACGGGGTGATCGGTGGCGGAATCCGGAGGGAGCACATATACCGGATTGCGCGCGGCCAGGTTGGGCGAGAGGAAGATGTGGTCGATGCGGTTTTCGCCCGACATGTCCACCCCGTCCGGCCCGATCTTGGACGGATAGACGCTCAACCAGGCATCGACCAGGACGCCGCCGATCAACCGGTAGGCTTCCTCGTAATCCCTCAGGTTGAAATCGCCCAGCGCGATGACGTATTCCCGATCCTCGGCGCGTTCCAGGAGCGCCCTGGCGAACGCCAGCATGGCCTCATCCGATCCGTCGGGATGGACGTTGAATATGGAGATACGGCGGCCGTCCACCGCTATTTCCGCCTCCGCGATCCCTATCTCGTCGGTGTCGCTGTAGGTGAATACCGTGCGGGTGTTCAGCAGCGGATATTTGGAGAGGATCGCGGTCCCGAACGTTCCGGCGACGGTGGCCGGTCCGTAATACGAGTAATAGCCCATCTGTTCGGCGATGCAGCGGACGTAATCGTTGTTGTTGAGCGAGATCCGCGCCGAATCGGTCTCCTGCATCGCCAGGATATCGGGCGATACTTCCCGGATGAGGGCCAGCTGCCGTTGGAAGGATTTTTCGCCGTGCATATCGTTGAACTGCTGGGCGTTGACGGTCATCACCGTCAGCGAAGACCGCAGCGAGGACCGGTACATATCGGGAAACGCTTCGCGCCGGGCGGGAAACGCCAAGACGGCGGTTGCCAGAAAGATCCCGACCGGCAGAACGGCCCAACCCCAATGAAACGCCGGTTGAGAATCCGGCGCGGGCTGTCCACCGGTGCGAAGGGCGAGCCATAGCAGCAGGGTTATGCCTCCGGCGGCCAGGAAATACGGCAGCCAGAACATATTCCGGAAGACCGTGCTGACCGGCGGAACGTAACCCCACACGTTGGTGAAGATGTGGATAAACACCAGCAGGATCAACAGTAATCCCCCCAACAACATGCCCGGCGCCAGATCGCCCGGAGAGGAGATCCGGCCTTCGATCCGGCGGATGAAAAGGCTCGCATCGAAGAATACGACCGGGAAAAGCAGCAGCGTCAGGATCAAGGGGATGAAAGCCATGCCGCTGGGCGAAGCCACGACGACGGGAGCGGAATCGACCGCCGGCGGGAAAGGAACCCGGTTAACCAGGATGGTCCCGGTCAGGCAGAGGGTGAAGAGCGCATTCCATATCAGGAGAAACCGCGGACCGATCCTGCCGGTCCATTCCGGACGGGCGAGCAGGAGCAGGACCCAGCCGGCGGAAAGCAGGCCGACCGCGATGACGATCGGGAAGTAATCGGCCCCGGTCCAGCGGGCAATGACCGCCGGGGCGGAAAAGGAGAACCAGACCAGGGCGACGACGAGGAACAGGCCGAGCACCCCGGCCGTGACGCCGCCCTTTTCCTTCTTCGCGGGGGATGACGCAGCGGAGAGATCCGAGAGCGCCAGCATCCCCCCCAGCAAGAGTCCCAGCGCCCATCCCGCCCATCCGCCGGCGGGCGTCAGCGAATATTCGATGCCGCGTCCGGCGGCGCGCAGCAGCACGGAAAGACACACGGCCAGCCCCAGCCCGGCCGAGGCCCGCAGGCCCGCCTTCCCGCGGGATTCCCCGCCCATCGCCGCCGGGAGGAGAAAGATCAGGCTCAAGACGGCGAACGTCGCGCAGCCCGAGGCGAGCATGCGGCCGGTGGTATCCACATAGGGGAGGACTCCGCGCGCGAAAAACAGCACGGCGAACATCGCCCAAACCAGCGGGCGCGGAAACCGTTTGTAGAAGGGAAGGAGCAGGACGGGCGCAAAGAAGAACAGCACGCCCAGCACCTTCTCGTCCATCGCCGCCTGCAGGAGGTTGAGGATGTATATGGATTCGACCAGCGTGCCGGCCGCCTGGAGGAGGAACAGGAAAAGGACCGCAAACACCAGAATGGGGATTACCGATTTCTTCATCGGGCGTCTCCCTTCCGCGAACCCCTTGTTTTCTTAATTTCCATTCCGGAATTATAGTCGCCGATATGCAGACACGGGTTCATCCGGGGGCGTGCCTGGGCACGCCCGTCACGGACCGGCGCCCGCCGGGCGCGTTCGCCGATGCGGGACGTTCGGCGGCGGCTACGTCATTCCCATCACCTGATGGAGGAACACATCCACCACTTGCGGATCGAATTTCCTGCCGCTTTGTTCCTTTATATAGCCGATGGTTTTTTCCACCGGCCAGGCGTTGCGATACGAGCGGTCCGATGTGAGCGCGTCCCAATTATCCACGACCGAGAAGATCCTCGCCGAAAGCGGTATCGCCTCCCCCCGAAGTCCCTGCGGATATCCCGTGCCGTCCCAATTCTCATGATGGGAATAGGGTATCGAGATGGCCGGTTGGAGATATTCGATGTCCCTCAGCATTTCGAGGGCCAACGCCGGATGCCGGCGGATGATCGCCCGTTCTTTCGCGGTCAGCGGTCCGTGCTTTTTGAGGATGTCATCCGGGATCCCCATCTTCCCGATATCGTGCAGCAACACGCCGTAGTAGACGTATTTGACGGCTTGGTCGGTGAAACCGAATGCTCTGGCGGCCCGGATCGTCAACTCCGCCACCCGGCGGCAGTGTCCCTCTGTTTCCTTGTCCTTCAATTCCAACGCCCGCGACCAGCCCTCCAGCGTGGTTTGATAGGCCTTTTCCAGCACGCTGTTCATTTTACTCACTTCCCGCTCGGCCTTTTTCCGTGTTTCCAGTTCGTTCCTATACAGGGCCAGGGTCTGCCGGAAATTCCGGTTGGAAAGGAAGATGACTCCCCCCATGATGACCAGGTTGGTTCCCAGGATGATCAGCGGAGCGAATTCCAAATTCGGCTGGTAGATATCGGGCATCCATCCGGCGCGCTCCATGAGATAGATCCCGATCGCCGACACCATGACCAGCAGATAGGCGGCCAGGGCGGGGATCTCACGGAAGACCGCCGAGGCAATGACGAGGGTCGTGAAAAACAGGAACAGCTGCGGGGCGCGGATCCCGCCGTAGATGACCGTGACGATCATGAACAACAGATAGCTGGAAACGACAAACAGGAATGCCGAGAAATGAACAAATCCCCTTCGTAATATCGCATAGAACAACCCGTACAGTATCAATGCGGAAGCCACCGGGACGATATAGCGGACCTTCGTCAGTCCGAATAGGATGAATCCCGCCAGCAAGAGAATGATAAAGGCGCCGTTGAACAGCAGGATCAGGTTCATCAAATTCGCGACCCGGTTCTTCTCGGCGTCTTCGTACAGCGGGGGTTTAATCCATTTATAAATGAACATCGGAGGCTCGCTTTCCGTCCATCCGGCCGTCGGCATGATGAAACGGCCCTTTTATCATGCCGAGTCGCTATGATGGACAATGAACCTGCAGCGGTCGATACCTATACCAATAAGCTGTTTTGTTCATCCCCAACCGGTAAGGAACATGCGTTTATCCGCCTGTAAAGGCCATAAATTTTCCGCCGCCCGGAGTTCAGCGGCCGGATCGGCCGTCGGATAACCGAATTGTACACCCAATCCCGGAATGCCATATTTCCGCCTGGCCCGGCCGCCCAGTAACTCTTTTACACCTTAATGATTAATACAGAATATACAGCAGGCTTTCCTTCAGCCCATAACAATACATGGCCTCCGGTTTTCCGAACGGTAAATCCAGTTCATCAACGATGTTCCTCAACGATTGGATGACGGCATTTGCGGACTGGAGGTATAACTGTCCGTCGATGGTCGCCCACCACGGGCCGCCAAGTCCGTAGAAATTGGAGCCGTTGGTCCGCAGTTCCACAGTCTCCCCGTTCTCATAGGTCAACGAAAGCGACCAATTGGGATAATTATCGTAGCAAACGACGATCGGAAATTCTTTTTCAACCGGCAACAGATCCGTCAACGACCGCCCCAGAGCCTGTGCGGTCTCCACAGACAAGCCGGAGGAGAACGGTTTGTCATCGACCGTTCCGGCGGCGTCCGGCGACAGATGCGCATTTTCTATTTCGATGCTGTATGCGACCTCGTCCCCGTACCCTTTCCATGCATAGTCCATGGCAATCCGCACAAGCCTTTCAAGGGCAAAGGGGGGAGCGGCGACGGCGCCCGGCGCTTCAAAATAGCCGATAAACAACTCATTGGTGAATGCATAGGCCGCATTCTGCAAAACGGCGTTGATCCAGGCTATACGGCCGTCCGCCAGAAGGGTTCTATTGTTTTCGGTGCGCAAGGCATAGGCGGCCGCCAGGACGGCCCAATCGCATGCGTTTGAGACCGGATAGTGATCCGGAAAATCCTCCGCAGAGACACTTTCCGGATATCGCTCGGCAAGCAAACCATCGATTTCACAGGCCCGCGCCTCCCTGATCTGTTCTCTGTTCGGCATCGGCAACGGCCAGGGGATGATCTGATCGGCGGAAGTGTACACGGTGCCGTCCGCAGCATTCGGCCCGGCGGTTCCCTCTTCTCCCAGCAAGGCGGCGGCCCATGAACAAGTGATCGTTGGGAGAAGCAGCACAGTCAGGATTATCTTGGGGAGATTGCGGGACATTTTCTTCCTGTGTTCAGCCGTCGTTGCAGCTTACCGCCGACGGCGGCGCTTTGGCAGCCGGGCTCGGCCGCCGGAATAATGATTCTATCGCCGATGCCGGAATTCCATATTTTCCCCCGCGCCGGCCGTCCCGGGTGCCCGCTGCGGCCCGTGCCGCCCTACGGAAAAATCCCCAATAATTCCGGACTATTTATATTTCACCACCAAATGGGTGATCACCTCGCAATGAAAGCACTTCCGGTTGTGAACCGAGATCAGCCCGCCGCATTTCTTGCAGCGGTATTTCCTGTATTGTTCCTTTAAGAAGCGGTCGATTCCCTTCTCCTGGATGAACTCCAGGTTTTCCTTGATGCTCATGTGGTAGTTTTCCCGGTACCGTTTATCCATGCGTTCGATCTGCTGGCAGGGGTACGCATCGCATTCGTAGCAGAATACGGCGTTGCCCTCGGCGATGTTCGCGGGGCCCGCGCAGTCCTTGAACAGGTACGTGCAGGGCTCGTTCCGCGGCCGGCAGCCGATGCATTGGCTTTTCTTCAGGCCGTTGAGGTAGGCCAGATAGCGGCTGCAGACGGCGCAGTTCATCCCGCAGGGGGCGATGAGTTCCTTCGCAATCGGGTGGACTTTAGCCATTATTCACCCAATACTTTCAGGGGCGGGCCGGATCCAGGGCGCAACCAAAAAAGATGCAATCAAAAAAACGCCGATATCGGCGGATATCCGGTGTTGCATCGGCATGTCCATCGTCACCGCCCGCGGAAAAATCGCCTTCCGGAAAAAAACATGCCGTCGGCGGGATGTGGTACGCCGATAATATTCTCTTTCCGGGAACCGGAAGCCGCGTTGGGAAAAACCGCCATCCCGCGCCTTCGCCGGCGGCCTTCCCTTTTCCGCGCCGGAAGGCTACCCGAAGGTCCGTTCCACCCAGAACAGCAGCAAGGCGATCAGCACGGCCGCCGGGATCACGACGAATCCGTCCCTCGTCCGGAACAGCTTCGGCAGGGTCAGGGTTCCGAAATCGCCTTTGGCCAGAACCCCCTGTTGAAGCCGGGGATAGAGAGCCGCGAACAGGATCGAGCCGATCAGGATCCCGGCCAATCCGCCGAACACGGCGTCCAGCCAGCCGTTGCCGATCGCGCCCGCGATCGTGCCGGGACAGTAGCCCAACAGGGCGAAACCGACCCCGAAGATCAATCCGCCGAGGATGTTCTTGCCGAGCGAGCCCGGTTTGGGCGAAAGCTCGATCCACCCCAGCGCTTTCATGAAGTGAATTCCGATCATCCCGGTCAGAACCGCCGAGAGCATGATTTTAAGCACGGTGAAATCCGTCAGCAGAAGCTGGCCGATGATCACGTCGTATTTCGTGGCGCCGCCTCTGTGGAGCAGGAAACCGAACACGACGCCGAACGCCAGGCCCCAGATGCGGGAGGATCCGGCGTTCGCGGACCGAGCGGTGGGTTTCGATGTCTGCATGGTCTTCCCCTTATCCGATGAGGTGGAACAGCAATTGGGCCGTCAGGATGCCGCCGATGAAAAAGCAGGCGGCGGATATCCAGCTGGAAACGGCGAGCTGCATCGTTCCGCTGATGCCGTGGCCGCTGGTGCAGCCGTCGGCCCAGCGCGCGCCGAAGCCGAGCAGGACCCCTCCGGCCAGCGCGGCCAGAAGCCGCAGCGCCGGCTGGCCGCCGAATGCCTCCGCCCAGACCGAAGGCACCCAGCGCCATGCAAAATCGCCGGAGAGCAGCGACGAGATCAGGGATCCGGCCACGATCCCGGCCACCAGCATCGATTGCCAATCCACGGCCAGGGTGATCTTCCGGTAGTACGGTTTTTGCTCGACCGATTTCCCCCGCAACAGCCGTTCCAGCATCCCGCCCGCTTTGGCGAAGGTGGTGGAACACGCGATCGGCTTTCGGGAAATCAGAAAACTCAGCCAACTGAGTATGCCGATGCCGATTCCCACGGCATAGGGCGACCAGCGTGCGTCCGTCAGGAATTCCATGGAACCGCCTTTCTTTTTTTCAGACCGTATCCCAGTGTTTCTTGATGGACCGGAAATTGGAGAACGTCCTCGATCCGTGCGGGTTCACGCACACCCGGCACTCCCGGGTGTACCCTGCGGCGCTGTAGCCCGACATCCCGCCGGCGACGTTGCAGAGGTTTGTGAAGCCCCGCCCCGCGAGGATGCTTGCGCCGAGGCTGGACCGGTTTCCCGAGCTGCAGATGAGCAGGATCGGTTTGTCCTTTTGAAGCTCGCCGTGGCGCGTGCGAAGGTCCGCCACCGGGATGTTGACGGCGCCCTTAATGTGATTGTCTTCGTATTCCATCGGCGCGCGCACGTCCAGCAGGATGAAATTATCCTTCCCGGCGACTCTTTCGTGCAGCTCTTCGGCGGACGCCAGCCCGATGCTGGCGGTGGGCAAACCCGCCAGGACCCAGGCGATCATCCCGCCGTCGAGGTAGCCGGCGATCCTATCCACCCCCGCCCGCCGGGCCCAGGCGGCGGCTTCCAGCGCCTTGGGGTAGTCGTCCGCCACGAGCAGAATATTCCGGTCCGTCGGCAGCA
>JBJYXS010000411.1:0-6599 GCA_046260075.1 Anaerolineales bacterium
GCAGATCACTGTCGACCGCGCGGACGACACCTGGAAGGGCCAGGTGGGCGTGGTCCCGCTGCTGTTCTACCAAGTCCGCCTTGACCATGCCAAAACCGCCGTGATGACCTGCGGGCCTGAGATCATGATCCGCTTCGTCATTTTCGAAGCTCTCGCCCGCCGGATCCCTGCGGAAAAGATCTACGTCTCGCTGGAACGGAACATGAAGTGCGGGCAGGGTTTCTGCGGCCACTGCCAGTTGGGACCGTTTTTCGTCTGCAAGGATGGACCGGTCTTCCCCTATTCCGTACTGGAGCCCTACTTTAACGTGGAGGAATTCTGATGCCTGCCCCCTGCAAAACCACCGTAGCGGTGTTCAAGTTCTCCTCCTGCGACGGATGCCAGCTGCAATTATTGAACATGGAGGACGAATTGCTGGCACTGGCCGGCACGGTGGAGATCGCCAATTTCCTGGAAGCGCGCCGGCGTGTGCTGCCCGGCCCGTACGACGTCGTGCTGGTCGAGGGTTCGGTGAGCACGCCGCACGAGGCCGAATACATAAAGGAAATCCGCGGGCAGGCCAAGATCCTGATCGCCATCGGCGCCTGTGCCACGGCCGGCGGGATCCAGGCCCTGCGCAACCGCGCCGACGCCGACGAATTCGCCCGGGAAGTATATCCGCATCCCGAATACTTGAAGTATCTCGATTCGGCCACGCCGATCTCGGCTCATGTTCCGGTGGACCTGGAACTGTACGGCTGCCCCGTCAGCCGCGCCGAGGTGCTGGAGGCGATCACCGCCCTGCTGCACAACCGGAAACCCAACCTGCCCCAGCATTCGGTTTGCCTGGAATGCAAGCGCAAGGGAACGGTGTGCGTGATGGTGGCCAAGGGCATGCTCTGCCTTGGACCCGTCACCCGTGCGGGATGCGGCGCCCTGTGTCCCTCCAGCGGCCGCGGCTGTTACGGTTGCTTCGGCCCCCAGCCGGGGGTCGATCTGGACACCCTGGTTCCCGCCCTGCGGGCGATCGAGAAGGATCCCCGCGAAACCGTGCGGCTGCTCAGCCATGTTTCGGGATTTGCCCCCGCGTTCGCCAAGGCCGCGGAAGCGATCCTTGCCGAGGAGAAAAAGAAATGAGCGCAACCAAATCCAAGGATATCCGCTCGATCGAGGTCGCCGCTCTGGCGCGAGTCGAGGGCGAAGGCGGCTTCTACATCGGCGTGAAGGACGGCAAGGTCAGCGACGTCAAGGTGAATATCTACGAACCGCCGCGGTTCTTCGAGGGTTTCCTGCGCGGCCGGTCGCTCTACGAAGTGCCCGATATCACCGCCCGGATCTGCGGGATCTGCCCGGTGGCCTACCAGATGAGTTCATCCAACGCCTTGGAAGCCGCGCAAGGCGTGGCGATAACCCCTTCCATCCGGGAACTGCGCAAACTGCTGTACTTCGCCGAGTGGATCGAAAGCCACGCCCTGCACATATACCTGCTCCAGGCTCCGGATTTGCTCGGGCAGGAGAGCGCCATAAGCCTGGCGGCCGTCGCTCCGGAGGTGGTGACCAAAGCGCTTCGTATGAAGAAGGTCGGCAACGATCTGTTGCGGGTGATCGGCGGGCGTTCCGTTCATCCCGTTTCCATCACCGTCGGCGGTTTCTACCGCTGGCCCGCCAAGGAGGATTTGGAGGCGCTGCTCCCCGAGTTGGAGTGGTCGGCCGATGCCGCGGTCGATGCCGTGCGCTGGGCCGCCGGGCTTCCCTACCCCGATTTTGAAGTGGATGCCGAATACGTCGCCACCCGCCACACGGACGAATACGGCATGCTGGAAGGCCGGGTGGTCTCCTCAACGGGGCTGGACATACCTGTCGATGAATTCGAACAGCACTATCTTGAGGAGCACGTCGAGCATTGCAATTCGCTGCACAGCCGCACCCGCAAGGGCGACAGCTACATGGTGGGCCCGCTCGCCCGTTTGAACCTCAACCACAGCCAGGCGGGGAAGACGGCGCAAGGCTTGCTGAAGGAATTGAAAATCAAATTCCCGATCCGCAATCCGTTCAAAAATTTATTCGCCCGGTCGATCGAACTGCTGGACAGCTACGAAGGCGCTATCCGGTTGATTAGAGAGTATAATCCGCAGGGCGAGAGCCGGATATCCTTCCAGCCGCATGCAGGTGAAGGGTGCGGCGCATCCGAAGCACCGCGCGGTTTGTTGTTCCACAAATATTCCGTCGGTTCCGATGGGATGATCCGCAAGGCGCGGATCGTTCCGCCGACTTCTCAGAATTTCGCCCGCATGGAGGCGGATTTGTGGGAGTTGGCCCCCCAGGTCATCCGCCGACCGCATGAAGAAGCCCAACTGGCCTGCGAACATCTGATCCGGTCGTACGATCCGTGCATTTCCTGCTCCGTCCATCTCGTTCGCATAGGAGAATAGGACCCCTTACGACATGACCCTCCGCGGACGCGCCCTCCTCCTTGCCGGATGTTTCTTCCTGCTGACCGCCCTGCCCGTCCGCGCGCAGGAACCGTCTGTTCGGACGATCCTGTTCTATTCCCCCGACGACGAAGCCTGCCGCGCGTTCCTCAACGACAGTTTGCCGCCGCTGCTGGTGGAACACGGACAAAACCTGACGGTGCTCACCGTCGACGTCGACAATGCGGAGGGCAGGGATCTGTATCAATCCGCCCTCTCCGCCATGGACATTCCGCCGGACGACCAGTTCATTCCCCTGATCGTTTTGGAAAATGCCTATCTCTCCGGACTGGCCGATATCCGCGAAAAACTGCCCGGTTTGATCGCGGAAGGACTCCAGAGCGGCGGGACGGAATGGCCGGACATTCCGGGGATGGAGGACATCCTCCGCAAAGCGGGTTTCACCCGCGCGCCGGAGACTCCCTGGGAGAAGTTCGCCAGCGATCTGGTGGGAAATACGCTGGCCGTCATCGTCCTGGCCGGCCTGATCCTTTCGCTCTTGTTCTCCATCCTGGTAACGTTCCGGCCCGCCCCGAAATTCCTATCGGACATTCCGGACTGGGTGTTCCCCGTCCTTCTGATAGTGGGTTTCGCGGTGGCTTCCTACCTGACGCACGCGGAACTCACCGAGTCCGACGTGATCTGCGGCGGGATCAGCCGCTGTCAGGACGTGCACGAAAGCCAGTATTCGAGGATTTTCGGCGTTATCACCGTCGGTGAATTCGGCATGCTCGGCTACCTGCTGATCGGCCTGGCCTGGCTGGTCCACCGCTATCTGCGCGGCCGGATCCGCACCGCCGCCGCGATCGCCATGTACGGTTTCGCCGTCTTCGGCGTCACGTATTCTTCATACCTTACTTTCCTGGAACCGTTCGTCATCGGCGCGACCTGTCTGTGGTGCCTTGCGTCAGCGGTCGTCATGAGCCTGATTTTGCCGTTGACCATCCTTCCCGTCCACGATGTCATCCAGCCCCATACGA
Source organism: Anaerolineales bacterium (assembly GCA_046260075.1). Lineage (GTDB taxonomy): Bacteria > Chloroflexota > Anaerolineae > Anaerolineales > RBG-16-64-43 > JAFGKK01. Next base: position 3,431 of record JBJYXS010000411.1, read on the forward strand.
CGGCCGGGAAAAGGAACCCATCCGGCGCCGGATGAGACTCCTCGTTCTGGGAATCGGCCATGAGCTCCGCGGCGACGATGGCGCCGGTCCGCAAGCGGTCCGCTGCTGGCAACAACAACATCCCGCGGTACTCCACGACCCCATTATCGACATCCTGCTGATGGAAACACCCGGCCTCGAACTCCTGGATTATTTGGAAGGAGCGGATGCCGCGGTGCTGGTGGACGCCGTCACCTCCGGTAAGCCGCCGGGGACCGTCCAGGTATTTGATCCGTTTCCGGAGAGCAGACCGAGCGCCGGGGAGAAGACGGCCCACGGATTTGGCATCGCCGAATCCATCGCCCTTGCCCGGACGGCGGGAAAGCGTCTGCCGGATGTGCTGATCCTGATCGGGATCGAAGTATCGCAGGTCGCGCTGGGCAGCAACCTGAGCGAGCCCGTGCGGCTCGCCATGCCGCAGGCCGTGAAGGCCATTCAACAGGCCGTCGAATCCGCCGCCTCCGCGGGATCCATGCCATCGGCACAAACCGGTATTTAGCGGCCGTCCGGCTTCGCTGCGTACATCCCCCGCCCGCCCATCGAATCCCGCATCTTATCCGGATTCGGGCGGGAATTTCTTTTGCCATTCGTATAAACGGCTCAGGGCTTCCAACGGGGTCATCGAGGAAAGGTCCAGCCCCTCCAATTCCTCGTGCAGGGGATCGGATTCCGAAAACATTCTCAACTGGTGCGGGGATTCCACCTCTCCCGGCCGGCCGGCGCTTTGCTCCAATTCAGAAAGGATTTCCTCCGCCCGCACGACCGTCGGCTTGGGCATGCCGGCCAACTGGGCGACGTGTATGCCGTACGACCGGTCGGCCCCGCCGGGGACGATGCGGTGCAGGAAAACCACCTTTCCCGCCTCCTCCGCAACCGAGACGTTGTAATTCCGCACGCCGGGCAGCAGGGTTTCCAGACGAATCAATTCATGGTAATGGGTCGCGAAAAAGGTCCGCGCCTGCAGGCGGGGATGGTTGTGGATGTATTCAATCACCGCCCAGGCGATCGATACGCCGTCGTAGGTCGACGTTCCGCGTCCCACTTCGTCGAATATCAACAGGCTGCGCCGGGTGGCGTGATGCAGGATGTTGGCGGTTTCCACCATCTCCACCATGAAGGTCGACTGTCCGGCATGGATCTCATCCCGGGCTCCGATCCGGGTGAAGATACGGTCAACCAGGCCGATCCGCGCCGAACGGGCCGGCACAAATGATCCGACCTGGGCCATCAGGCACAGCAGGCCGACTTGACGGAGGTAGGTGGATTTGCCGCTCATGTTCGGCCCGGTGATGACTCGGATGATCTCCCCTTCCTCCAGGCGGATGTCGTTCGGAACGAACCGTTCCCCTTCGAGAAACAGCTCCACCACCGGATGCCGCCCGTCGCGGATATCGAGCGTCGTTTCCTCCGTCACCTCGGGCCGGACGTAATCCTGCTTGGCGGCGGTTTCCGCCAATGCCGCCGCGCAATCCAATTCGGCCGCGGATCGCGCCGTCGAAAGCAACGCCTCGCGTTCGGCGGCTACGCGCCGGCATACTTCGCCGAACAGACGCCCCTCGATCTCGCGGATCCGTTCCTCGGCGTGCAGCACACGCGTTTCATATTCCTTCATCTCCGGCGTGATGAACCGCTCGGCATTGACCAAGGTTTGTTTGCGGATGTATTCGGGCGGAACCGATTTTGATTGCCCGCGCGACACTTCCAGGTAATAGCCGAAGACTTTGTTGTATCCCACTTTGAGGGTCTTAATCCCCGTGCGGGCTTTTTCCGCCGCCTCCAGATTGGCGATCCATTCCCGGGATTGGCGGGCGCCCTCCACCACATCATCCAGTTCCTCACTGTACCCGGTCCGGATGATGCCCGTATGGGCCAAGGTCGCCGGCGGATCTTCGGCGATGGATCGTTTCAACAGCGACAGCAATTGGGGACATTCCTTCGGATCGGGCAACCCTTCCGCCACGCCTTCGGGGAGTTCCTGGAGCGGTTTCCGGACGTTCGGCAGCACCTGCAACGAATCGCGCAGCGCGGTCAGATCCCGCGGCTGGGCATTCCCGGATCCGATCCGTCCGATCAGCCGTTCGATGTCGTGCAGACCGCGGACGGCTTCCCGGAAGGCGGTCCGCGACAATCCGGCATCGAAGAACGCCTGCACCCAGGATTGGCGTCGCCGGATGTGATCGATATCCAGCAGCGGCTGTAGGATCCACTGCCGCAGAAGCCGGCCGCCCATCGGTGATACGGTTTGGTCCAGCACGCCCAACAGCGATCCCTGGACGTCGCCTGTGCGCAGCGTTTCGGTCAGCTCCAGCCCGCGTCGCGTAGCCGGATCGAGGACCATGAAATCCGACAGCGAATAGGTCTGGACCCGGCGGATCTGGTCCATTGCCGCCGGCTGGGTCTCCTGCAAATACTGCAAGAGGACTCCCGCCGCGCAAACCGCCGCGGATTTTCGGGCCAGCCCGAATCCTTCCAGCGAAGCCGCCTCGAAATGGCGAAGCAGCGTCTGTTCGCAGCGGCCGGTCTCGAATCGCCATGCCGGCCATTCCGTGAGCGCTGCGCTTCCTGTCCTGTCGTCCGCCGCCCCTTCCGGCAGGAGAACTTCCGCCGGGCTAAGACGGACGATCTCGGCTCGAAGCGCCGGCCGGGGATCATCGGATTCGAACTCCGTCACCCGGAATTCGCCGGTGGTGATGTCCATGAAAGCCACCGCACCGCGTTTGGCCTGCACCACGCCGCATGCCAGGTAGTTGTTCTTTTTTGGCGAGAGCATCCCGGGTTCCATGACCGTACCGGGCGTGATCACGCGGGTGACCTGCCGCGGCATCAATCCCTTCACCGGTTCGCCCAGTTGTTCGCACACCGCCACGTGATACCCCCGGTGGATCAACTTGGCGATGTAAGATTCGGCGGCGTGGTAGGGGATCCCCGCCATCGGCACGCGGGTTCCCTTGGCGACGTTGCGCGACGTCAGCACGATGTCGAGCTCCCGTGAAGCGATCTCGGCGTCCGAATCGAACGTCTCGTAGAAATCGCCCAACCGGAAGAACAGCAGGGCATGCGGGTACTTGCGCTTAATATCGAGGTATTGCCTGCGAACGGGCGTCAGATTATCCATCGGTCTTCGCGTCGG
>JBJYXS010000412.1:0-2035 GCA_046260075.1 Anaerolineales bacterium
TGACGGGTTTGGCCCGCTCGGCCTTTTCCGCTGCGATGATCTCCTGGATGTCGGGCACGTAGGTCAGGCGCGCGAAGTAGAAGCCGTCCCGTCCGTCGGGGTATGGGATGGTCTGATCGATACGAATATCGGCGAACCGCCCGCAGGAGGCGGCGATCGTGTATTCGCCGGCCGTCATCACGAAGACGTCCTGCGGATTGATGGGGATGTAATCTTGGACATACGCGATCACCGATCCCGTCCGCATCGCGAACCCTTCCGGCAGGAAGAAGCTGAAGATCTGGTCCGTGCCGTTGGCCCAGGCGGTCGAGACGATCAGGTTGGCGCCGGGATGCTGGATTTTATATTCCACCAACGCCGAGGCGAGCTGTTCCCCGCCGTATTGCATGCCGTAGAGTTCATAATTCGTATACCAGGTGGGGCCGTTGTTCAGGCTGTCCCACAGCATATATATGTTCACCGATCCCAGCACGGCGAACAAGGCCAGGGCGAGGACTATGCGGGGGATCCGCGCGACTCCCGGCGAGGCGGAGGCGATTGCGTGGATCCGTTTGCGCCACCGCTTGAGGAGACCGCCCGCCCGGGACCGTTTTGCCGGCGCGGACAACACGTCGCGCAGGGCCGTCGGAGCAGCCGCCCAGCGCGCCAGCCGGTCCTTCCACGAAGCCAGGAACGCCGGTTGGGGCGGATCCTCCGCCCGCTCGAACAGCGCCAGCAGCCAGCAGATGCCCAGTGCGGTAAGCAGCGAGATCGGGATGACCATGATCAGCGTGCGGGTGATGGTGACCTGCGCGATCGCCCCGCCCGTCGGCGCCGCCAGCAGCGCGATCAGCAGTGTGCGGAAATGGGAGGATCGGATGTTGACCAGGCACAGCACGACCCCGATTGCCGCGAACGGAAGGCTCCACAGTGAGATGTGGCCGTACCCTTTCATCAGATGGCGGATGATGTCGTGGTGCACGCCCTCCGGGGGATCGGCGAAGTACCAATAGCGCGGGTCGAGTCCGCTGAAGTATTGCCGGACGAACAGCTGCAGCTTTTCGGAGAAGGGAATCTCGTTCAGCCAATAGGAGCTGACGATCTCCAGTTGACGCTGGTTGGCCTCCGGGTGCAGGTACAGGAACCGCAGGTAGGGGAGCGCGCAAAGGACCAGGACGCCGAGGCCCGCCAGGGCGACCCCCTTGTGCCGCCAATGATAGGGCAGGTCGGATATCAGGAGCAATGCTCCGGTGGCGGCGACGGCCACCTGCGAGGGGCTGTACGTGTAGGCCGAAAGGGCTCCGAAGAACAGCGCCGGGAGGAGCAACCACGGCGAATCCTCGCGATAGCGCATATAGAAATACAGGAACAAGCCGTAGAAGGCGATCGATTCGCCCGGTTCGAAAGCGGTCCGCGAATGAAGGAACCAAACCGGAATAATCGATAGCACCAGCACGCCGCACCACCACAACGGCAGCCGGAACGCCCGCCGCAGAATCCACGACACGGCCGCCGCTCCCAGCAGCGTGATCAGGACCGACACCCCGCGGGTCACGAAGGCCGATTTTCCGAGGATTAAGTAGGGGATGACCTGGACGTACACGCTGAAGTTCATTTCGTACTGGCCGGCGTTCTCGAAGAAGGTAGGCAGGATTTCGCCGTCGTTGCCGGTGAAACCGTTCTCGACCAGTTCGGCGGCGAAGTTGGTCTGCACCGCCTCGTCGGTGAAGAAGTAGATCGGCCAGTCCGTCAGGCCGATCAGCCGGGTCAGAAGGTAGAGGGTCAACGCCAGTGCGAACATATAGCGGGCGGTGCTTCCGAGGGTGCGGAGGGTGGAGACGGCGAAAGCCCAGGCCGCAGAAAGCCACGCCCATAGACGTTTCAAAGCCTGGGCGGCGGCGCCGACCAAGCCGCCCATTCCCCTTTCGGGGAAGGAAACGCCGCTGCCGACCGATTCCAGTGTCAGGCGGATGCTCTCGCCTTCGGGCAGAACCATCGAGATGTCCACGTGCGCGGTGCGGCCGGTTTTCCCGCGGACGGAAAGGGAGGCGCGCCG
>JBJYXS010000412.1:2135-5851 GCA_046260075.1 Anaerolineales bacterium
AGGACAATCAGTATACCCAGGAAGATGACAATCTCAAGCGAAAGATCAGCCATGCCAGGGGGCGCTTTCTTTTCGGGCGCTACGTTTCGCGCCGGAATTCATAGTAGGTATATAAAACGCTTCCGTCCGGCGCATACACCTCCGCCAACGTCCCTCCGGGATAGTCCGTCCGGATCAGGGGGATTTCCTCCTCGCGGCCGGGCATGATGACGATGAACAAATTACCGTCCGGAATGGGGAGATTGTCGGGCGATCCCCAGGCCATTTTCACGTCCATCCCTTCGACATTCGGCGAGAGGAACCGCAGCGCGGGGTCGGAGAAAAACCCCATCAGTTTGTTGTTCAGGAACACCACCTGCCACGGACCGGGCCGTTCCGCCAATTGCCGGACCAATTCCCTGGCGACCTCCCCGCCGCGCCCGACGAAATCATATCGCCCCTGGTAGACGCTTTGCGGAGTGTACGTAAAGAAGTAGAAATGAAGATCGTCGACGGCCATGAACCCGATCAGGGCTGCGGCGGCGACATTCACGATCCATTTGCGTGCGGTAAAGAGGTTCATACAGATCGACGTGATTTCCACCACTCCGAAGCCGACTACCAGCGCGCACGCCGGTCCGACTCCCGCAAACCGCTGTGCGGCGGGGGCGCTTTCGCTGAGTGAAACGGCTGTGCCGTATGCCGCCAACCACAACAGGGGAATCCACGTGCGCGTCCGGCGCAAGCGCAGTATGAGGATCCCCAGCCCGAATACGAAGAAGACGGCCGGCAACGTGCGCAGGATCGGCACCTGGGGGCGGTAGAACCAGCCGAGATTGACGCTGATGAAACCGCCGAATCCGAGGCCGAGCTGCTTAAGCAGGATCCGCCACGCCGGGAGTCCCGTTTGCTGAACGGCGAATTCCATCCACGGTCCGAGGATGGAGTTCTTCCTGACGTCGCCTTGGTAGCGGTCAAAGTTGGTGCCCGCGTACCACAACAAGGGCAGCACGGCGGCGATGAACGCGGCGAGGGCCGGCACAAGATTGCGCCGGTTGCGGCGCCATCCGTCGCGGTCAAATGCCGTCGCTGCAAGCAGCCAGAGCGGAACGACTGCGAACAGGATCCGCGTGGTGGCGTAGAAATATTGTCCAAATCCCAGCGCCAGTCCGGCGAGGATCCAGTAGGACCGCTTCCCGGTATGCCAGCCGTACCACAAACCGCCCAGGACCATCAGGTACCACAGTCCGTCCCAGACGTTCATCACTCCCATCCGGCTGAAGTGCATGTGCAGGTGAAGCGCGGAGAGGAACACCGCCGCCGCCAATCCGTGACGGTGGCTGTACATCGACCGCACCAGGAGATACAGCCCGCCGACGGAAAGCGCCCCGGCCACAGCCGATGGATAGCGCAGGGCCGCGGCGGTGCGCCCGAAGATGGCGATTCCGACGGATTCGATGAAGAAATACATCGAAGGAAACGGATGCCAGCCGAAGATCCCGAACGGGTTGTCGATGGTTCCGGCCCGGAATTGCAGCGCGTCGAGGCCGGTCGCCCCTTCATCACCGGTAAGCATGACCGGAATTTGACCGGCCAATACGGCGCGCAGGAGAAACGCGGCCAGGGTCAGCCCCGCCGCCCAGGCCAGCGCGTTTCTGGGAATGGGGGATTTTCCTTCCGAGGAGGTGAACCGCCAGCCGCCGAGAACCGTCAGAACGATCCCGGCCAGCCAGGAGACGATCGACACCGTCGGGCTGATCATCAACGAATGGGTGCCTGCGGCGACGGTGGCCAGCACGGCGAGCAGTATGCCGCCGAGCAGGCAGACGAATTGCGCCGGGCGGATGTCCATTTTCCAGGCGATCCACTCCAGCGCCGAATCGAGCATTCCCCTTTTTGTGAGCCGCGATGAAAAATACATCCCGCCCATGAAGAACAGCAATCCCAGGACGAGGAAGGGCAGATAGGCGGACGGGTTCGCCGCAGGCAGATCTTTGCGCAGGGAAAGGCTGAGCAAGCCGAATGCAAACCCCATGAAGATCAGAATCCCGGCCAGTTGCCGGTGTCCGGCCTCGAGTTGGCCGCCTTCGGCAGGAGAGGGTCTGTTATTTTCCTCGGCGGCGGGTGAAGGAGCGGTCCTTCCCTTTTTCGGCTTCCGGCCCCTGACGGTGCGGGGCGCCGGCGCGGCCGGCTTGGCCCGCACCGTCAGGGGCCGGAGGGATTGCCCCTTTCCGCGGCGGAAGGAAACCAGCAGCGCCGCCGATGTGATGCTGAGAACTACCGCGATTGGAATCAAGACCGTCGGATCGTTCATGGCTCCCTCTCGATCGGTGCAGAAAGGGATTATAGCGCAGCCAAGCTGCGCCCGCCGAAGAGCCGTTCCGGGCCGTTTCAAGCAGATTCGCCCGTATACCGGAGCGAAATCCGGCGTCTTTCTCGGCGTGTGAGAGGGCGATATAATTTTAAGGCTTAAAGGGACCGAATGACAGCCCATACGCATATGGAACACGGAATGAACGGGCTTCCCCGCCGGCTGGGGACGGCCGCCGCCTTGACGGTCGCCTTGGTCGCCGTGGAGGCGGCCGCCGGACTGCTGGGCAACAGCCTTGCACTCCTGACGGACGCAGCCCATAACGTCACCGATGTGATCGCCCTGGGGTTAAGCTGGTATGCCCTGCGGATGACGCTGCGGCCGGCGCACCCCGGCAAAACCTACGGGTACCATCGCGCGGGGATCCTGGCGGCGCTGGTCAATTCCACCGGTCTGGTGCTGATCGCCCTGGGGATTTTCTACGAGGCCTACCGGCGGTTCCGGCAGCCGCCGGATGTCGACCCCGCCATCCTGACCGGCGTGGCGGCCGTCGCCTTCGCGATCAACCTGGCCACCGCCCTGATGATCCGGCGCGGAAGCCGCGACGATCTTAATGTGCGCGGCGCCTTCGTGCACCTCATGGGGGATGTCCTCTCGACGGCCGGAGCCGTCGCCGCCGGAGTGGCCATCGCCCTGACCGGCTGGAACGGATGGGATCCGCTCCTCAGCGTGCTGATCGGCGTCCTCATCCTGTGGAACGCCTGGGGCATCCTGCGCGAGACGGTCCACATTCTGCTGGAGGGCACGCCCGAAGATATCGATCCGGAACGCCTCGTGGCGGATGTGCGCCGGGTGGACGGGGTGCTTGGAGTCCACGACCTGCACGTATGGTCGATCACCCGGAGGCTGAGGACCCTCTCGGCCCACATCCTGGTGGGCGACATCTCGGTCCGGGAAAGCGCGCGGATCCGGGAGGCGATCGACCGGCTGCTGTGCGACCGTTACGGAATCCGGCACGCCACCCTGCAAATGGAATGTGAGAATTGCCTGCCGGACAGGCTGTATTGCGATATGGACGATGGGACCGGCTCCCGCGGCCATGGGGAAGAGACGGCCGGTTGATCGGGCGGGTGGCGGGATTGGCCTTTGCGACAGCAGGCCCTGAGGATTTGAGAAACCCTCAGGGCCTGTTTGATTCGTCAATGGCTTGGAGAATACCGCCTACCACGCCTCGCACAGCTTCCGCCACGTTTCTTCGAGGCTCTCCGGCAGGACGCGGACCTGGTCCACGACGGAGAGGAAGTTGGTATCGCCCGACCAGCGCGGGATGATGTGCAGATGGACATGATCGGCAACGCCGGCGCCGGCGGCTTCGCCGATGTTCGCCCCCAGGTTGAACGCCGGCGCGCGGTACACCTCCCGCAAT
>JBJYXS010000413.1:0-2819 GCA_046260075.1 Anaerolineales bacterium
TTGCGCGCGATCGGTTCGGGATGCACGCCGCCGAAGCCGGGATTCATCTCCCCGCGCACCTCGAACACCTCGCAGCCCGTCCCCTGCAGGATGGTTTTTATCTGACAGCGGCCGGATCCGAACATGGAATCCACAACCACCCGCGGAGGGTTGGCGGCAATCGCATCGAAATCGATCAACGTGCGCAAGTGTTCGTGGTAAGCCGTCGTCGGATTAAACCGCCGGATCTGACCGGCCTTCAGAGCCTGCGCGTAGTCCATCAAGTTGGGTCCGCGGCCCTGGGCCTCGTTGTCGGTGAGGTAGATTTCCACCCGACGGCATTGTTCGGGCGGTGCCGATGCACCGTATGAGGATTTAAGTTTCACGCCGTTGTAGCGCGGCGCGTTGTGCGAGGCGGTGATCATCACCCCGCCCATGGCATGCGCCTGCCGTACCATGAAGGAAATCGCCGGAGTGGGCGCGTCGGCCTGGGCCAGATGGACGGTGTATCCGTTGGCCGCCAAGACACGCGCCACTTCCACGGCAAACCGGTCCGAGAGGAACCGCGTGTCGAAACCGACGACCATGGATTTCTCCCCCGTATCCGTCGAGCGGGCGGGCAGCCGGTTCCAATCCGGCGCAGCGGCGGCGTCGGCGATGGCCTGCGCCACCAGCCGCAAATTGGTAAAAGTGAAGGTATCCGAAATGACGGCCCGCCAGCCGTCAGTGCCGAAATGTATGCTCATGAACCGGTTCTCCCTATGGGATGACATGGCGGCCGATCGCCGCCGTTATCCCGGAATTCCCCTCTGCAACCCATCGCCCGATCGGCCGTCTGGCGTTGCTGTTCGGTCAGGGCAAATGGACCGCCGTTTTCTCCCTGCCGCCATCCGCTCACAGAGCCGAGTCAAACTCGGGCCGCATGCGGACGATGCCGTGCACTCCGCGGAACGCCTGCGGATCGAATGCATGGACCATGAAAGCGTCGTCGGGCACCCCTTCGTACGGGCATCGGACACCGTACCGCGAAGCCGGCACGAAGCCGAACTTCGGATAGAACCGCGGATGCCCCACCACCGCCACGAACAGGGATCCGGTCCGCCGTACAACGGCCAATCCTGCTCGAATCAGGGCGGAGCCGGCTCCTTTTCCCTGGCATTCGGGGAGCACCGCCATCGGGCCCAATCCCATGCCCGGTATCCCCTTCTCCTCCCCTTCGATCCGCGCCGGGGTGAAGAGGATATGGCCGATGATCCGCCCATCCTGCTCCGCCACCATGGAAATCCCTTCCGGGCAGTTTTTCCGCAGCTCGTCGACGATCTTCGGTTCGGAATCCCGGCCGAAGGCGCGGAGGTTCAGCGTGTAGACCGCATGTTCATCGCCCGGTTTTTCTCTGCGAATGCTTAAGGTCATCGCGGGTCTATTGATAGGATTCTCCGAGTACCGTCACGCGCGCGGCAAGCCATTATACTCAACAGGAAATGCCTTAGGGTTGAATGGCCTTGGCCGCTTCATTCGCCGCATCCATCGGCAGTATGCCTTCCAACAACACCTTCCGGGCGGCCTTGGCCAGGATCGGCCCGGCAAAAGCAGTGATCTCGTCGTTGGGAAAAGCCGGTGCGTCATCGAGGACTCCCTCAGCCAGCGAGGCCCGCAAACCGATCGGCCAAAGCTCCAACACCCCGGTCGACGGCGGGAGGACTCCCTGCGCTTCCGTCCATTCCGCTAAAAATTCCGGATCGGACAGCCAAGCCATTAATTCCGCCGCCATCGTCTGGCGAAGCGGATCGGGCGTGGCAACAGCCCATGACCAGCCCGTAGCCAGGGAGAATGTCTCCCCGTGCGGGGTGGGCAAAAACCCCAAGTAGAAATCGCCGGCACCGGAGGCGATGGAGTACATGGTAGCGGCGGATTCGCCGAAATTGGTAATCGCCAGAAAGGACGCATCGAAGGTATCGATCTGCAGACTACGCCCGGAAAGCACTTCTTGCTCTTGCATGACGTACAGCCAATCCAATTCCTGCGCAAGCGGTTCCGGATCGATCACCGCATCGGCGACCGACAGCATTTGCGCTCCGCCGGCCGCGTAATATCCATAGAAGAGAAACAGGGCGCGGGAATCGCCCAGCGGCAGCACCAGCGGATTGGCCCATGCATGGGCATCCTCCCAATGGAGCGGATCGGACGCGGGTATCAGCGTGTTGGCCATCACCATCGCGTCCGCCGCAAAGGGCAATCCAAAGTACTGGCCGTCCACCACAACCATCTGCCGGGCAAACGGATAATACACTGACCATATATCCGACGGAAGCAAACTGTTCAACGGATGGATGAGGCTTTTAATGGCGGCCGCTCGCAGATTGGATTGATCCAAGGCGACCACATCCGGAAGCGCTCCCGGCGCCGCCGCCGCCGCCGCGGTCAGGGAATCGCGCAGGCCGCCGGCGCCGGTGGCGGCCTTTATCCGCACCAAGATGTCCACACCGTAATGTTGCGCCTTGAACGCTTCCATGCGTTGCTGCAACAGGTTTCCCGCAGGGGAATTGCTATCCGGCCGGAAAGCAGGCGGAAGCCAGATCACCAACGAGGAGACGCCGGCCGACGGCGTCGGAAGAACGGTATCCGTCGACGGCGGGGTGAAGATCGATGCATCCGTCGAAGCCGCCGTCGGCGAGTGGCCGGTCAGCGGCTGGCATGCGGCCGCTAAAGCCGTCACGCAGAGGGCGATCAATAAAAGACAGCTTCGGTTGGGATTCCGGATATGCATACATGCTCCCTGGTTTCCGCCGAGACAACGGCCAGGATCATATCACATGCGCAAACCTGCCGGTGTTTTCGGG
>JBJYXS010000413.1:2919-9672 GCA_046260075.1 Anaerolineales bacterium
TACGGACGCTGCTGGTATCCCAGCCGGAAAATCCCCTTCTACCGGATCAGCTGCCAGGTGCCCGGCCCGTTTCCCTACGAGATCCCCACCCGCAAATCCCCCCTTTATCTCTCTCCGGACGGATCCCACCCGCCCTTTCCGCCCGGTACTCGACCGGGCGACCGGGTACGGGATATGCGCACCGGCCGCGAATGGATCCGGGTATTGGGTTCCACGCGTCTGCGGACCCTGGACGAAGCCGTCGTTTGGGTGCTGGCGCATGAGTCCTTCCACTTCCTGCGCCGTACCCGTCAGGTTGCGGGACGCAATACGGAGATCGAAGCGGACGCCTTTGCCGACAAGACATTGACGTTCTTCCTCACCGGCCGCTAACGGGCGCCGCCGTTGTCTATGCTATGATTTGTCTTGCGGGCATCGGTTGGATGCAGGTTCCCTTCTATCCGGCCGGCGCCCTCCCGGCGGAGGTTTTCCATGTCCACTATGGATGATATCCTGGCGGTCATCCTCGGCGGCGGTCGCGGCAGCCGGCTGTTCCCCCTTACCCGGATGCGCGCCAAACCCGCGGTTCCCTTCGCCGGAAAATACCGCCTGATCGATATTCCCATCAGCAATTGCATCAACTCCGGGATTTTCCGTGTCGCAGTGCTCACCCAATTCAATTCCGTCTCCCTCCACCGGCACATCGCCAACACCTATCACTTCGACGTATTCCACACCGGCTGGGTGCAGGTTTTGGCGGCGGAACAGACGCCGCTGCATGAGGACTGGTATCAGGGAACAGCGGATGCCGTGCGCAAACAACTCGGACAAATCCGCTCCACGCGGGCGCCGTTCGTCCTGATCCTGTCCGGAGACCACCTCTACCGCATGGATTACACCGCAATGGCGGAATTCCATCTGGAAACCGATGCGGACATCACCGTTGCGGTCCATCCGGTGTCGGTCGCCGACGCCTCGCGCCTGGGAATCCTCAAGCGCGACACCAACCTGCGCATCCAATACTTCGCCGAAAAGCCCAAGGATCCCGCCGTCCTGGCGGAGATGGTCAGCCGCAACGACCCGGCCCGCCCTTTCCTCGGATCGATGGGCGTGTACCTGTTTAAAACGCCGGTCTTGCTGGACATACTCGAACATTCCACCCACAGCGATTTCGGCAGCGAAGTGATTCCGAAGGCGATTTACTCGAATAAGGTGTTCGGATTCGATTTCGACAGCTACTGGGTGGATATCGGAACCATCCGCTCTTTTTACGAAACCAATCTGGCGCTGACCTCACCCAATACACCGTTCAATTTCTACGATCCCCGCCGGCCGATCTACACGCACCCCCGGTTCCTCCCCGGCTCGATCGTACAAGACAGCGATTTGGAGAACGTCTTGCTGGCGGAAGGATGCAGAATCCACCGCGCCCGGATCCGCCGTTCGGTGGTCGGTGTCCGCAGCCGGATCGCCGACGGCGTGGAACTGTGCAACAGCGTCATCCTCGGAGCCGATTATTTCGAAGTACCCGGATTGGAATCGCCGCATGGCGTGCCGATGGGGATCGGAGCGGAGAGTCGGATCGAAGGGGCGATCATCGACAAGAACGCACGCATCGGGTCGGGCGTCGTCATTCAGCCTTTTCCGCCCGGCGCCCGCTTGGACAGCGAGGACGGCTGCTGGTATGTGCGCGACGGCGTGGTGGTCATCCCCAAGGATTCGGTCATTCCGGCGCATACCGCCATCGGTCCCGACACACAGTTGCTTTTGATCCCGGATTGATGACCCCTTTGTGGAGAAAAAACCGCGGTCGACGACCGCGGTTATAGTCTGTGATGACCCGGACTCGTTCCCGCATCCTACGCCCTATTCATACCGCAAGGCCTCGACGGGTTCCAGCCCGGCGGCCCGTGAAGCGGGATAGATCCCGAAAAACAATCCGACTCCCGCGGAAAACAGCGTAGCCAACAGAATCGAATCCAATCCGATGACGGGAGTAAAAGGATTGCCGGTGGCTTGGGCAATCTGGCCGACCGCGAACGCCAGAGCGGCGCCCAGTGCGATGCCGATCAGTCCGCCGAACAGGCTGAGCGTGGCCGATTCGGTCAGGAATTGGATGAGAATATCCTTGCGGCGGGCTCCGAGAGCCTTGCGTAACCCGATTTCGCGAGTCCGTTCCGTCACCGACACCAGCATGATGTTCATGATCCCGATCCCCCCCACCAGCAGGGAGATCGCGGCGATTCCGCCGAGGAAAATGGTCAGGACGCCCATGATCTGAGCGGTCAGGCTGAGGAAATCCTGCTGGGTCATCAGGGTGAAATCATCCTTGCCCACCTCGGTATGGTGGCGCATCCGTAAAATCTGCCGGATTTCCTCGGAGGCGTCGTTGACCACCGAAGCGCTGACCGCCGAGGCGACGATCATGTCGACCCGGTTGGGCGCCTCTCCGCTGCGTTGGGCCAATCGGCTGACCGCGGTGGAATACGGGACGTACAGGACGTCGTCCTCGTCGGAAAATCCGCTCCCCCCTTTGGATGCCTGGATGCCGATCACCCGGAAGGGCTGGCCCTGGATGCGGATGGTCTCGCCGATGATGTTTTCCGCCGTTCCGAACAGATTTTCAGCCGTTGTGGTCCCCAAGACGGCCACCGACGCGCGACCGATCATCTGGATTTCGGAAATGAATTCCCCGTCCGCCATTTCCAAGTTGCGGATGTCGTCGTAGGTAGGCGTCACGGCGGTGACGGCCATCGTGACCGTCTCACCGGCGGCCGCCACTTTTATCCGCCCCAGCATATAGATCACCGACGTCTGCAGAATCGATGGGGCGTTGAGCGGATCACCGATCGCGTTCGCATCCTCGAGGGTGAGCGGGCGGCGGATCGTGACATCCGGATCGGACACGCCGACCACAAAGATCAGGTTTGTCCCGATCGAGTTGATCGAGCCGGAGATGGTCTCCGAAGCGCCCTGGCCGACCGACAACATGGCAATCACCGCGCCGACTCCGATGACGATTCCCAGCATCGTCAAGCCGGACCGCAGTTTGTTGGAGGTCAGGCTTTCCAGCGCCTCACGCAGGTTCTGCGTTAGAAACATGCTCCTCCTCGATGCACCCGTCCTTTAACCGGATGATTCGCTGCGCGTGGTCGGCCACGTTGGGATCATGGGTGACGATCACCAACGTGGTGCCCCGGTCGCGGTTGAGCTGCATCAGCAAGTCCAGGATCTCCGCTCCGGACCGGCTGTCGAGGTTCCCGGTCGGCTCGTCGGCCAGGATGATCGCCGGATCGTTCACCAGCGCCCGGGCGATGGCCACCCGCTGCTGCTGGCCGCCGGAAAGTTCCATGGGTTTGTGCTCCACGCGGTCCTCCAGACCGACCAGGCCCAGCACTTCCTGGGCGCGCTCGCGGCGGCCGCGGTTGACCCCGGCGTAGCGCAACGGCAATTCCACATTCGCCGTCGCCGTCGACCGGCCCAGCAGATTGAAACTCTGGAAGACGAACCCCACTTTCCGGTTGCGGATGGTCGCCAGGTCGTCATCCTGCATTTGTGAAACCGTCTTTCCGTCCAGCCGGTACGTGCCCGACGTCGGCCGGTCCAGGCAGCCGATGATATTCATCAGCGTGCTCTTCCCGGAGCCCGACGGACCCATGATCGCCAGCACTTCCCCCCGCGGGACGCGCATCGATAATCCGGCCAGGGCGTTTACCTCCACTTCGCCCATCCGATACACCTTGCGGATGTCTTCCAGTTCGATGACCCAATCGTTCATTTCACCCGTCCTAGTTGCCGAAAAAGCCGCCGCCGCCGCCGCTCATTGGTCCGCCGGAACCATTGAAGAACGTCGTCGGTGGATTCAGGACGACGATGTCCCCTTCCTTCAAATCGCCCGACACGACCTCGCTCATCGTATCGTTGCTGGATCCCAGTTCGATCTCTACCGATTTGAGTGACCCGTTGACGGAGATATATACCACCCGGGAGCCGTCGACCGTGCGCACGGCCCGGTTCGGCACCAACAGCACATCCTCCAGGTGGGCCACCTCGATCTGAACCGCTACGGTCATCCCCGGCAGCACTTTCTTATCGGCATCCGTGATGACCACCTTGACCGGATACGACACCGATCCGGACAGGGTGGTGGCGTTCAGGTTGATCTGTTCCACCTGTCCGTGGTAGGCGGTTTCCGGGATCGCATCCAAGGCCAAGCTCGCGGTCTGCCCGATAGCCAGGCGGTTGTAATCCACCTCGGCGATGGGGACATCTACATGCAATTCCGAAAGATCGGCGATGACGATCACGGCCCCGCCGGGCGTGACGAGATCCCCCGGTATCAATTCGATCGACAGGATGGTTCCCGAGAAGGGGGCGGTGATATTGACCTGGTCCAGAATCGCGCGGGCGGCGTCGACCCTTGCCTGCGCGGCTTGCAAATCCTCTGCGGGGATGCCGTCCTTCAAGCGGTTGAATTCGGCCAGCGCATCGTCGTATTGCGCTTGGGCCACGGCCAGTTTCCCCTTGGCGATTTCCAGCGCCATCTGGGTGTCTTTGTTGCTGCCGCCGGTTCCGATTCCCAGATCGTAATATTCCTGCGCTTTTTCCAATTCCTGCAGAGCCGCGATATACGCCTGATACCGTTTGCGGAGTTCGGCCATGGCCTTCGGACTGCCGTCATTATGATACCGGTAGTAGATCCAGTTGAAATACGCTTCGTTGACCTTTTCGCGGGCTTTTTCCACCCAACCCTGATTGTTGTTTTTCACCGCTTCGTCGTAGTCCGTTTGGGCGTCGTCCAGCGCCTTTTTAGCATTCGCCAGGGCCAATTCCGCGGCAGCCAACGAGGAATCGGATGTCACCAAATTATCCAATGCTTTCTGCGCATTGATGAGTTCGATCTGTGCGGAGATGACCTGTTGCGGATAGTCGGCCGGATCCAACGCGGCGAGGATATCGCCGGCGGCGACCCGATCGCCCATGCTCACATTGACTTCCCCCACCCTGCCGCCGATCGCAAAGGCCAGGGATGCCTGTTGCCGCGCCTCCACGCTTCCCGTGGCGCCGATGGAAGCCGAGAGCGTGCCGCGGCCGATGACGGCCGTTTGATAAGACTGAGCCTCCTGCTGGGAGCGGATCCGTTGATAGATCGACACACCGCCGATGACCACCGCCACCAGCACCACCACCGCCAGAATTGCCCGCCAATGTTTCTTCATACTGCCTCCAAAGATTCCATTACCCGTCAGGGCTGTTCCTTCCCTTTGCGCCGGCCGGCCCCGTTCTTCGCGTCAGCGATCCCCCGGCCGCCGATCGACCATGAGAATGCCGGGACGCCCCGGCATATACCCCCTGGAAAGCTTATCATTTCCGCCGAAATAATCGGCGTGTTTTTCGGTCCGAATAGCGGTCGATTTCGTGCCGAAAAGCGATTCTACAGTCCGAAAACGATATGGACAATACCGTTTGCACATACGGGAGAAATCCCTTTCGGGTTCCTCCGGGCCGGACCTAGGAAGAAGGCCCCATTTTTCCGGTTGGCGGACGGTGATTCCCGCCGCCCGCCAACCGGTTGCCGGTATATCCGGATTCTACTTCCCGAATGTGGAAATTATATGTATAAAGAGTTAAAAATCAGATAAAATAACGCTTAATTCATCGCTACCCACCACCCAGTCGATCAACCCCGGAGCCAGCGTATGGTGATTCCCCAGAACACCCCGACAATCGACCGCAAAGCACGGATGAAAATCCCTTTTCAACCGCAGCCTGTCCGGCCTGTCGCGGAACGGCTGAAGGACTTCCGTGAAGCACATCTGCCCCTCACCCCGGAACAAGCCATCCGTGAGGCATCCCGATGCCTGCAGTGCCCCATGGCGCCGTGCGTGAAAGCCTGCCCGGCCGGCAACGACATCCCGGGGGCATTGCAGAAAATCGCACAGGGCGACTTCCTGGGTGCGGCGGTAGATTTCCGCCGCACCTCGACCATGCCCCAGATATGCGGCCGGGTTTGTCCGCAGGATCAACTTTGCCAATGTTCCTGCGTGCGGAACAAGAACCACCAGCCGGTCTTGTGCGGGGCACTCGAGGCCTTCGTTGCCGATTACGAACGCAAGCAAAATCCCTTCTGGATCACCCCCGGCCCCGCCACCGGCAAACGGGTCGCCGTCGTGGGAGCCGGACCGGCCGGGATGACCTGCGCCGAACAGCTGGTCCTTCGCGGCCATCAGGTGACGGTTTTCGAAGCCGCTTCCGCCCCCGGGGGCATGCTCACCTACGGCATACCCGGATTTAAAATGGATCCCTCCATCGTCCGGTCGTTGGTGGAGGACTTGCGCCATGCCGGGGTGGAATTCCGCCTCCGGACACCGATCGGGACGGATTACCCGGTGGACCGCCTATTTGCGGAAGGGTATCAGGCGGTCTTTCTGGGAACCGGCGCCCCAATCCCCGCCCGCCTGAATGTTCCCGGAACGGATCTGGCTGGAGTGTACGGGCCGGATGAGTTCCTCGCCCGATTGAACATGGAAGCGGAAAAACTTCCCGCGTCGTGGCGGGAACCGCTTATCGTGGGGGAAAAAGTGGTCGTCATCGGCGGCGGAGATACCGCGTCAGACTGTCTGCGGAGCGCCCTGCGGATGGGCGCCGGCCAGGCGACTTGCCTGTACCGCCGCACAGAGGCGGAAATGCCTGGCGGGAAAAAAGACCGCACACTGGCGGTTGCGGAAGGCGCCGAATACCGCTTCCTGGCCCAACCGATCCGGTTTCTTCACG
>JBJYXS010000414.1:0-3254 GCA_046260075.1 Anaerolineales bacterium
AACAGTCTGGGATCGGGCGGGGATCTGGTCGCCGCGGCCATCGTCTTGCGGCAGGTGCCGCCGGGGGGCGTGCTGCATTTTCATCGCGGAAGGGCGTATTGGGAGCCGCCGGAGGGGACGACCGGCGCCGATCGCGGCTACCCGGGACGGCGGCCGACCACAATCAATTCCGGGGAGCCGTCCTCGAACGGCGAGCGGTCGTAGTCCCCCCACAAACTTTTCAGGAGCAGTCCGGAACGCTCGAACCATACGGTCAACTCGTTCGGAAAGAAGTAACGCAGCGTCATCGGGGCCGTCGTACGGTTTACATCACCGCCCGGTCCGATCTCGTCATAGACCCAAGTGATGCGGCCCAACTGGGCGGCGCGGTCCACCCGCAGGCTGGAAAATTGCTGGATGGTCACACCGCGTTCTTCGTCGCGAAACGTCCTTTCCAGCACCAGCGCCTCGTCCGGATCGCCGTACAGGGGGATCGGGTTGGGAAGGGAAAGCACCGCGGTTCCGCCGGGCGACAGGTGCGCGGCGATGGTATCCAAGGCCGCCCGCACGTCTTCATCCGCCGTCATATGGGAAAAGGTGTTGAATGGAAGGATGACCAGCGGGAAAGTTTCTTCGAGCCGCAGACGGGTGAAGCTTTCCTCCCGGAGTTCGACGTTCCCGGCGATAGCCGGTTGCAGCGCCAACCGGCGGCGGGCAAGGTCCAGCATCTTGGGGGAAGAATCCACTCCTGAAGCCCGGAATCCTTCGCGCGCCAGGTACAGCAGCACACGGCCGCTTCCGCATCCCAATTCGAGGACCGGCCCGCCGTGTTCGCGCGCCAAATCGGCCCAGAACGGAAGATCCTCGGTGAACCCGGCGTTCTCGAGATCGTAGAATCGAGCGATGGAATCGTAAGAATCCATGATTTTGCTTGACGGTGAAGATGCAGCGCATTATACTCCGCGGGCCGGGGTGTAGCGCAGATGGTAGCGCACTGCGTTTGGGACGCAGGAGTCGGCGGTTCAAGTCCGCCCACCCCGACTGCGGTTCGAAACGGCGTACGGAATCCGCCCGGCTGGGGGGAAGGAACCGCGGCGCCACCCTTTCCCGTACCGACAACCTGCATCTTCCCGAGCGAAGAACGCAGTCCATTTCAGCTCGCGGACCGGAGCCGATGACCGACAACGTCCAGGAATCCAAAAACCCATTCAGCCTGCAACGCACCGTACTGATAATTCAAATGATCATGATCGCCGTCATGTCCGGTTTCATCTTCAGCCGGGGAAAAGTGCCGGGGCTGGATATGGCGGGCCTGATCCTGTTGACGCTCTTGCTCTGGATGTTGCGCGACAGGTTCTCCTGGCTGGATTTCGCGCCGTTCCTGCTGATGCTGTGTACGTATGAGGTCATTCGCAGCGTCATCCAAGCGGTCGGCACCGATGGGGTGCACGTAATGGATCTGATCGCCTGGGAGCGCACCTTGTGCGCGGGGATCATTCCCTCTTCCGTCCTGCAGCAGGCTTGGGGCACAACCGCGTACGCCGGATTTCTGGATGTCGTGGCCAACAGTTTCTACATGACCCATTTTTTCTCGGTGATCCTGATGGGGATCGTGCTGTGGGTCCGCCGCAGGCCGCAGTATGGGATATTTGTCGTCGGATTGACCGCGCTTTCGTATGCGGGATTTCTCACCTATGTAGTCTTCCCCGCGGCGCCGCCCTGGTGGGCGTCGATGAACGGATACCTTGGGGAGGAGGCGGTGGGCCTTTCGCACAGCCTGCTTTCGCCGGAGCATATCTTCGCCACGGCCAATCCTCTGGGGGCGATGCCGTCCCTGCATACGGCATGGCCGATGTATCTGCTGCTGTTCGCATTGGATGAGTGGGGCCGGAAAGCCCTTCCGGTGGCGGTGCTCCCGATCGGGGTTGCGGTCGCGTCCATCTACCTCGGACACCATTACCTGATCGACATCCTGGCCGGAATTGGATGTGCGGCGGTGGCGTTCGGCATGGTGAAGTTGTGGAGCAGATTTCGTTTGGGCATCCGGGAATCGGTCGGCCGATTGGCCACCGCCTGAACCGGTTTGCCATCACCGGCGGAACCCTCCGCCGGTGGCGATGCTCAAGGAGTAGATGCCATGACGGGTCTTCGGTTGGACGGAAAAGCTCTGTCTAAACAGATCGAAGCCGATTTGAAAGAACGGGTGCAGGCATTGCTTGCCCGGAACGGCGGCAAGGTTCCCGTTCTGGCGGCGATTCTCGTGGGTGAGGATCCGGCTTCGGTCACCTATGTGCGCATGAAGGGCAACGACTGCCGGCGGGTGGGCATGGAGTCGGTGAAGGTCGCCATGCCGGAGGACAGCACGACCGAGCAGGTGTTGGCGGAAATCGACCGGTTGAACGCCGACCCCAACGTCCAAGGGATTCTTCTCCAGCATCCCGTGCCTCAGCAGATCGACGAACGAGCCTGTTTCGACCGCATCGACCTGGCCAAGGATGTCGACGGCGTAACCTGCCTGGGTTTCGGACGAATGGCGATGGGGCTGCCCGCCTACGGCTCGGCGACGCCCGCCGGAATCATGCGGTTGTTGGATCATTACAAGATCCCGCTCAAGGGCCTGCGGGCGGTGGTGGTCGGTCGCAGCCCGATCCTCGGCAAACCGCTGGCGATGATGATGATGAACGAGCACGCGACGGTGACGGTCTGCCATTCGCGGACGAAAGACTTGCCGGATGTGGTGCGCGAGGGGGAGATCGTCGTCGGAGCCGTCGGCAAGCCGGAGTTCATCCGCGGCGATTGGATCCGGGACGGGGCGGTGGTGATCGACGCCGGATACAACCCGGGGAACGTCGGGGATGTCGAACTGTCCGCGGTGATCGAACGGTGCTCGGCCTACACGCCGGTTCCCGGCGGCGTGGGCCCGATGACCCGGGCGATGCTGATCGCCCAAACCCTGGAGGCGGCGGAAAAGGCGGCTGCCTGATTCGGACGGATCATATACAAATCCGAAGACGACCGCCGGATTTTTCCGGCGGTTTTTTCGTCATGCCCGCGTGATCCTTTTTTTTCGTCATACCCGAGTGATCCTGTCGGGCACCCAGTGTCTTTCGTCTCCCATCCATGATAACGCAGCGGGGGCAGGTTCCAGCCCGGGGCGGGTTTTCCTCGAAACCAGGGGTAACCCTTTTCGGCATCCGGCATCTCTCGATGGATGGTTTCATCGGTCGTTTTGCTTGACGGTGGAGGGCGGCGGAGGGTATACTCACGCGCGCTGC
>JBJYXS010000415.1:0-7164 GCA_046260075.1 Anaerolineales bacterium
GCTGGTATCCACCGTGAATTGGAACGAGGTGTCGGTCGCCGGGTCGACGGTTCCGCTGAACAGCCACCCGATGCCCTCCCAGTAGTTCAACGGCTGGGTTCCCAGGATCGGTCCGGTATAAATGCTGTTTCCGGCCGGAGGAGGCAGGGTGGTGTTGAAGGAGGCGGCTGCGCTCGATACCAGGCTGGATACGAACGACGGGGCCGGTGGAAGGCTTGTGCCCTGTGATGTTTCCATCGTCCAGCGGGCCAGTTCCAGGTTCGGGGTGCAGGACGGGGCCGTCGGCTCGGTGGTGGCGGTAAGGGTGGCGCTGGCGTCGTCGCCGGTGTCGGTCGCCCCGATGAACAGGTTGTCGGAAACGTTGTTGTAGGCACCGACCGCCGGGACGGTGACGACCACGCTGACGGTGCAGGTGCTGTTGGCCGCGATCGTCCCGTCGGAAAAGGAGATCGACCCGGCTCCGGCCGCCGGCGCAAACGTCGGCGTACCGCACCCGCTGGTGGAATAGGCGGCCGGAGCCGCCACCACCATGTCGCCCGGCGCCCCGCCGCCGGTGTTCGGGAAGGTGTCGGTAAAGTTGGCTTCGGTCAGGGCCGCGTCGTTGGGGTTTGTGAGCGTGAAGGTGAGGGTCGACGTGCCACCGGGGTAGGTCGTGGACGGAGTGAAGGCCTTGTCGATGGTCGCGGATGCCGGGTCGATGATCGCCGCGATCCGCGCGCCGACGGAGTAATCGGAGTTGTAGTGGTAGCTGCTGCCGGAGAAGTCGTAGATCAGGTTGCTGAGGGTCTGGCTCGTCCCGCCGCCGGAGATGATTTCCACCTCGTAGGTGGTGGTGACGACGCCGCCGTACTTGCCGGTGGCGGAACAGGCGCGGTAGTTGGGAGCATTGGGGTCGTTGACCCAGCCGCAGCCGTCGCCGTACAGCTTCGACGCCCACCACGCATCGCTCCCCGTATTGGCGGTGTAGGTGGTGGTGACGCTGTTAATCTTGAAGATGGTGTTGTCGAAGTTGATGAAGGTTTCGATCTGCTCGTAACCGTTGGTGGCGGTCGAGCCGGTCAGGCGGATGTCGTAGGTCTCGCCGACAAATAACGCCATCGTTCCGCCGGCCGGGACGGAGGTATAGATGGGCGCGCCCGTCAACCGGTATTCCACGTTGGATGTGGAATTGCGGTTCTGGGAGATCAGCTTTTCAACGAATATCTCGCGCGGAACGGGTGTGCTGACGGAACCGACCACGTTGCCCGCGTTGGCCGTGATGTGGTAGCGGCGTGTGTAGTTGTAGGCCAAGCTGTTGCGGGTGATGGCGACTTCGTAGTAGAAGTCGGCGCAGGCGCCGGGCGTGAGCGTCGGTACGGCGTTCGCCCCCACATACTCCACCAACGATCCGCTGCGGAGGTTGAGGTAGGGGTCGGCGCCGGGGATGTCCCACACGAAATGGGTTTCCACGTTCGTCGCGTTCTCGGCGCCGGTGTTGCATACCCGTACACCGACCGGGAAATTCTCCGGCCCGGTGGTGACATCGTTGGAATCCAATCCGATCACGTTCCAGGTGAGCGGCGTGATCGAAAGCGTGGTGTCGGCTTGAACGGTGTATTGCGGCTGGAGGAAGGAAGTGAAGAGGAGCAGGAGGAAGAGAACCGCGACGGCCTTTCCGCCGTGGCGTTTGATGAAATGCTTGATCTTGTTTACTGCTACTGCTTGCTTATTCCATTTCATGCGGCGTCCTTGATCGTGGCGCGTTCCATCCGCGGTCGCTGGGCGGATGGGTTGTCTCCAACAAGCCGCAAAATTCCCTCCGGATTCCTCCCGGAATCAACGGAATGGCGCATTAATGTGAGGATTATAGCATGGTAGTTGCGGCGACGCATGAAGTATATGTAAATTTTCTTTCATTGTGGCATGGAATTCGGACAAGGTTTTCCGATTTCGGGGAGTAATTCCGCGCGGGCTGAAAACGCGGAAACGGACCTGTGAGCACTGTGCGCGGGGTCCGGCGAAAAGAAACCGCCGGCAGGATGCGACTGCCGGCGGCGGAAACATCGGATCGAAGGATGGAGAGGTCAGGAACGCGGTATCGGCGTTCCGCTGCGTTTGGGTTGGGGAGCGGGGAAGAGTTGGTTGAACTCCTCTTCATCTATCGTCTCCACCTCGATCAGGCGGTCCGCGATCTGGTCGAGCGTGTCGCGGTATTTGGTGAGGATGGACTTGGCTTCCTCGTAGGCTCCGTTGACGATCTTGCGCACCTCTTCGTCGATTTCGTTGGCCACCTGGTCCGAGTAATCACGCTGTTCGGAGATTTCGCGGCCGAGGAAGATCAGTTCCTCCTTCTGGCCGTAGACCATCGGCCCGAGGCGGTCGCTCATTCCCCAGCGGGTGACCATATTGCGGGCGGTTTTGGTGGCCCGTTCCATGTCGGAGGCGGCCCCGGTGGTGATGTCGTTGAAGACCAGCTCCTCCGAAGCCCGTCCGCCCAGGAGGCCGGCCAGTTCGGCCATGTATTCCCGTTTCCCGCGCACGGTGCGGTCCTCCTCGGGCAGGGCCAGCGTGTACCCGCCCATCATCCCGCGGGCGATGATCGAGACTTTGTGGATCGGGTCGCATTCCGGGATGGCCTGCATGACCACCGCGTGTCCCGCTTCGTGGTAGGCGATGATCTTCTTCTCGGCGTCGGTGATCAGGCGGCTCTTGCGCTCCGGGCCGGCGATCACCCGCTCGACCGATTCCTCGAATTCGTCCTGGCCGATCGATTTCTTATTCCGGCGCGCCGCCAGGATCGCCGCTTCGTTGACCAGGTTTTCGATGTCGGCCCCGACGAATCCCGGCGTGCCCTTGGCCACCTTGGTCAGGTCGACTTCCGCTTCCAGCGGCTTGCCGCGCACGTGCACCTTGAGGATCGCCTCGCGGCCGCGCATGTCGGGCCGGTCGAGCACCACCCGGCGGTCGAAACGGCCGGGACGCAGCAGCGCCGGGTCGAGGATGTCGGGCCGGTTGGTGGCCGCCATGACGATCACATTAGTGTCGGTGTCGAACCCGTCCATCTCCACCAGGATCTGGTTGAGGGTCTGTTCGCGTTCGTCGTGGCTTCCGCCGAGCCCTGTGCCGCGTTGGCGTCCGACGGCGTCGATTTCATCGACGAAGACGATGCACGGCGAGTGGCGCTTGGCCTGTTCGAACAGGTCGCGCACGCGGCTGGCGCCCACGCCGACGAACATCTCCACGAACTCGGAACCGCTGATCGAGAAGAACGGCACGCCGGCTTCGCCCGAAACGGCCTTGGCCATGAGAGTCTTGCCGGTTCCCGGCGAACCCACCACCAGCACCCCCTTGGGGATCCGCGCGCCGAGTGAGATGAACTTCTCCGGCTCCTTGAGGAACTCCACCACCTCGCGCAGCTCCTCCTTGGCTTCTTCTACGCCGGCTACGTCCTCGAATGTCACGGTCGGCTGATCGCCCGAGAGCATGCGAGCCTTGCTTTTCCCGAACATGATCGCCTGGTTGTTGCTGCCTTGCATTTGGCGGACCATGAAGTAGATGAACACCCCGAGCACCAACACCGGCAACACATACGAAAGCAGGTTGAACACAAACCCCCAGTTGTTGGGTGATTTGATCTCGATTTCCACCTCGTCGAGTTCCTCGGCGGTTACGCCGAAGGCCTGCAATTGCGAGGCGAGCGGCAGGGTGGGTTCCTTGCGGGCCTTGGCCTGCTGGTCTTCGCCGTAATGAATTTCCAGATTGTCTTCCTCGACGAGGATCTGCTCGATTTTTCCGTCCCGGATTTCTTGAGCCACCTGGCTGAGGGGGATGGTCGGAATGCTTGCCTGCTGGGTGTTGTACCAGTTAATCAGCAGGATTCCCATGAATACGGCGACGATGACGATGGCCGTAATGTTGCGCGAGCGGTTGGAATTCACACCTGCCTCCGATTCGATGCGGACCCGCGGAAAGGGGTTCTCTCCGCGTGTTTTGTGTATTGTGTTGCGTCGGATAGTGGAACGAGCCGTCCGGCGCGGGGAAAAAGGCTGGATCGGCGGTTTTTACCGTTTGACCGGCCTTGGAACGAAAGGTCCTATCCGTATCGATAGATTATACCAATGCTTGATTGGTATTCCGTTAACGCGTCCGGAAAGGGAATCCGCGGGAAAACCCGCCGAACGGCGCCGGCGGCGCAAAGGGGCAAAAGGGTTAGCCGGGGGGGTTGTACAGGAAGAAGACGTACACCCACAGGGGGATCAATCCGCCGGCTGAAACCAAGCTGAGGAATCCCAGCCCGATCCCGGCCCAATCGATGACCGGTTCCTCCGCCGGCTCTTCCCGTTCCGGCGGACCGCTCTCGGAGGAGAGCGGCGCCGTCCGTTCTTCCAAGTAGGCTTTCAGCACCCGCGCCATTTGATCGCCGTTGCGGTAGCGCTTGGCGGGGTTTTTTTCCAGGGAACGCAGGACGATTCCCGCCAGTTCCTCGGGAATGGCGGGATTCAACAGGCGGGGAGAGGGCGCCGGCTCGTTCTGGTGGAGGAGGGAAAGCGTGCGTGGATCCTTGCCGGGGAAGGGAAGCCTTCCGGTGAGCATTTCGAACAGCATAATCCCGGTGGAATATACATCGCTGGCGGGCGTCAGGTCTTTGCCGGCGGCCTGCTCCGGTGATGCATATTGCGGACTGCCCCAGATGATTTCCTCCTCCGGAGGCTGGGTCTGTCCGCCGTGCCGGGTTCCCTTGTACACGATCGCGCGGGCGATCCCGAAATCAGCGATTTTCGCCAATAGGTCGCCGGTCAGGAGGATGTTCCGGGGTTTGATGTCGCAGTGCACCAGGCCGGCGCGGTGGGCCAGGCCGAGGCCTTCGCACACTTGGATGGCGATGTCGAGCCAGACGTCCATAGGCTGCGGGCGGGCCCGGTGCAGGAAAATCTTCAAATCCTCCCCCTCGACGTATTCCATGATCATGAAATACCGGTCCCCCTGGATGCCGAAGTCGTAGACCGTGACCAGGTTGGGGTGCGAGAGCTTGGCGATCGCCTGGGCTTCTTTGCGGAAACGGTCCTGGAAATCCGGCTTGCGGGTGTATTCCTCGCGGAGAATCTTGATCGCCACGGTGCGGCCGAGCAGCTCGTCGCGGCCGAGCCAGACGTGCGCCATGCCCCCGCTGGCCAGCGGCTTGAGAAGCCGGTACCGGTCGTTCAGCAACACATCTCGTTCCATGGCGGTTTTATTGTACCAATGAGCTGGCCGGCCGGCGGCGGGTCTACTTGCCCCCCTGTAGCCCACCGTTCCCAAAGGGAATGGGGGATGTCCCCTACGGTATAATCCCGTCGTTCGCTTGTTGGGAAATCAACCGAAAACAACTGGAAAGACGGACAAGTGAAGAAAATCTCCCTTCCGAACATCCGCATCGGTTTCCTCGACGCCCTGCTGGCGGCCTCGCTCCTGGCCGTCGCGGCCTGGGCGCTGCAAGCGCCGCCGGTGCTGGTATTTCTGCTGGCCTGCGTCGGATTGATCCCCCTGGCCAAGCAGATGGGTGCCGCCACCGAGGTTCTTGCGGCCCGGGCGGGCCCGCGGGTGGGCGGGTTGTTGAACGCCACCCTGGGGAACGCGGCGGAACTCATCATCACCCTGGTGGCCATCCGCGAGGGGTACATCGAACTGGCCAAGGCGTCCATCACCGGATCGATCATCGGAAATCTGTTGCTGGTGCTTGGTTTCAGCTTGCTGGCGGGCGGTATACGGAACGGCGTACAGCGGTTCTCCCACGAAGCCGCCGGCCGGTATGCCACCCTGCTGACTCTGGCGGTGGTCGCCCTGTGCGTCCCGTCGGTGTTCGGCCAGACCATTGGGGATCCGATGGACGCCCGGGTTGAGTATCTCAGCCTGGGGGTGGCGGGAGCCATGATCCTGATCTACGCCCTCAGCCTGGTGTATTCCCTGAAAGACCGAAACGGCGTGTTTACGCCGCCCCGCGAGGCGGATGACGCTCCTTCGCGGGCTGGAGGATGGACCGCATTCCTCCGCCTGGGCCTGGCCACCGCCGGAGTGGTCGTCCTGAGTGAAATCCTCGTCGGCGCGGTCGAACCGGTGATCCACGCCAGCGGCGTGTCGGAATTTTTCCTCGGCATCATCCTGGTGCCGGTGGTCGGCAACGTGGCGGAGCATTTCGTCGCGGTGGACGTGGCCGTCCGGAACCAGATGGAACTCAGCCTGGAGGTCGCCCTCGGCTCGTGCCTGCAGATCGCCTTGCTGGTCGCGCCGCTGCTGGTGTTCGCCAGCCTGGCCATGGGGAATCCGCTGACCCTGGTGTTCAACCCGTTCGAAGTGATGGCGGTTATCGCGGGCGTGGGCGTCGTGGCGCTGATCGCCGTGGACGGCCGCAGCAACTGGCTGGAAGGCAGCGTGCTGATCGCGGTGTATGCGATCCTGGCCTGGGCATTCTTCCTGTTTCCGGTATAACCGGCTTCCAGGGCCCTTTCTGATATAATCCCGCCCGCACCTTGGGCAGCATAACGTATGCGGAGGTTCCGTGAAAGATTATTTAAGCATCGCACAAATCATCCTGGGCGTCGTCCTGATCGTCGTCATCGTCTTGCAGAACAAGGAGGCCGGATTGGGCGGCCTGACCGGCGGCGATTCGGGCGGTGTGTTCCGGGCGCGGCGGGGAGTGGAGAAGGCGCTCTTTAATGGAACGATCGTCCTCAGCGTGTTGTTCTTCGTCCTCTCCTTCGTGACCGTGCTCGCCTTCCGGTAGATCGCCGCCCGCGGGCAGCCCGCCGCAGGAACGGAAGTGTGCCGATAACGATGCCCCGGCTCGACCCTATTCCATCATGAAGCGTTTCCGCTGGCAAATCCTGATCGCGGCGGCGGGCGTTGCATTGGTCCTGCTGCTGATCTGGGGGGTGCGCGGTTCCGCCCCGCAGCAGACGGCGGACGTCCCGGAAAACCGCGGCGGCCGGTACTCGGAAGCCCTCGTCGGGGCGCTGCAGCGCCTGAATCCCGTCTTGGATGCCCGCAATCCCCCGGACCGTGACGTCGACCATCTCGTTTTTTCCGGCCTGGTGCGTTTCGATTGCACCGGTGTCCCGATCCCGGACTTGGCCGAGGGATGGGTAATTTCCGACGGCGGAGAAACCTACAATATCATCATCCGCCAAGATGCCGTCTGGCACGACGGAC
>JBJYXS010000416.1:0-7527 GCA_046260075.1 Anaerolineales bacterium
ATTTGATGAACGCGCTGATCGTATCGTAGTGCGCATCCCCGTCGCGGTCGTAGAGCAGAGCCCGGCGCTGGATGGATTCCTGGGCCACGGTGAGGTCGATCCGGATCGTGCCTTCCGAATCCGGCGGCGTGGATTCCACCGCCAGCTCGAGCGCGTTGAGCGCGTTGCGGGCGTCCCCCCCGGCCACATCGACCAGGTGCGCCTCGGCTTCTTCCGTCAGGTCCACCTTTCGGCCGCCGTATCCCCGCTCGCCGTCCGCCAACGCCCGCCGGAGCAGCGTGCGGACATCGTCTTGAGAAAGCGGCCGCAGCTGGAAAATGCGCGACCGCGACACCAGCGCGCCGATCACCTCGAAGTAGGGATTCTCGGTCGTTGCGCCGATGAGCACCACCGTTCCGTTTTCCACGTGCGGAAGCAGCGCGTCCTGCTGGGCCTTGTTCCAGCGGTGGACTTCGTCGACGAACAGAATCGTCCGCACGTTGTGCAGCTTGCGGCGGTCGACCGCCTGGGCGATCACCTTCCGCAGCTGCGCCACGCCGGCCAGCACCGCGCTGAGGGTTTCGAAATGGGATTTGGTGGAATTGGCGATGATCCGGGCGAGGGTCGTCTTGCCGCTGCCGGGCGGTCCCCACAGCAGGATCGATGAGAAGAGGCGGTCGGACTCGATCGCCCGGCGGAGCAGTTTGCCCGGCCCGACGATGTCTTCCTGGCCGGCGAACTCCGCCAGGGTCCGCGGGCGCATCCGCGCCGCCAGCGGCGCCTCGCGGGTCAACCGTTCCTTCAACGCATGATCGAAGAGGTCCACGTGCGGAAGTATAGCACGCTGCCAAAAAGGAATCCACGAAGCAAGGGAGGATTTTCCGCATAGACGATATCCTGCAGGTTGAATCCGCGCGCATCGGCCGGTTCCGGGGATCCGTCGAACGGAAAAAACGACCGGAAGAAAAAAAGGTTGTCCGCCGGGAAAACGTGTATGATGCGATTTCTCCGCGGGACGGTTGCCGGCATGCCGGCCGCCGCCGCGGCAGCCGGATCCCCTTCGGTATCAGCCGGTGTATAATTTTTCCGTTCTCAGACCATAATGCGATGAATACGCCCCTCCTTTGGAATACCTCCACCGGACGCCAGCTGCGCTCCTTCTCCGGCCACACCGACAGCATCACCGACTTGGCGTTCTCGCCGGACGGCAGGCTGCTCTTTTCCGCATCGCGCGACGTCACGATCATGATCTGGGACGCGGAATCCGGCGGCAAGCTGGCCGCCCTCATCGGCCACACGCAGGCCGCGGAAAATCTGGCCGTTTCGCCGGACGGTTCGATCCTGGCTTCGACTTCCTACAAGAACGGCGTCTTTCTTTGGGGATTGCCGGGCGGATAGCGACGGACTTTCCCTGGTGCATGAGAAAAACGAAGGACGGGACCGATAAACAATTTCCGTCCTTCGTTTTTTTAACGAATGATGCAGCGCCTTATTCGATTCCCAACAGTTCGGCCACCCGCTCCGGGCGCCAATCCACCACGATCTCCCCGCGGATATCGAAGGTGGGCGTGGTTTCGTTTCCGTTCGCCCAGCCGCGCACGCGCGCCGCGGCCTCGCGGTCCTTTTCGATATCCACTTCCAAATATTCGACATGATGCTGCCGGAGGAAAGCGCGCGCCCGGCTGCAGCCGGAGCACCACGGGGTGCAGTACAACACCACGTCCGCCTTGCGATCACCCGAGTCAGCTTTATGGTTCAATGGCATATTCATTCCTTTTTCTTACACGAAACCAACTAAATTTTCGAAAAACCTCCACCACGAAGGCGCAAAGCACGCCAAGGCTTTTTCATTTTTTCTTTGCGGTCTTTGCGCCTTTGCGGTTATCGGGTTTTAATTCCTGTGCGGCGGCCAGCGCGGCCTGGTAGACATCCTTCAACGGAACGCCCTTATCCTCGGCCAGGCGCAGGCAATCCCGGTATTCGGGGGCGGCGTTCAACGTGCGGCCCTGCCACGAGGCGGTCTTGATCCGCACCGCTCCATATGCCGTCTGCACGGTGCGCTGCGCCCGGTCGAGTTTCCGCCGCTGCACTTCGTACATGCGCACGCCGATGGTCGTCGTCTCCGCGAAGAGCGCGCCCAACGCCTTTTCCAGTTTGGATTGCTCCACCAGCATCCCAAGCGTCACGCCGGGCCGGCTGCGCTTCATTTGGATCGGGGTGAGGAAAACATCCAGCGCCCCGGCGGCGAACAGCCGGTCGAAGACATGCTCGTACCACTGCGGGTTCATGTCGTCGATATTGGCTTCCACCACCATCTCCCGCTCCGCGGATTCCGGCCCGCCGCCGGAGGGTTCGGTGCGGCCGACGGCGACCCGTAGCAGATTGGCCCACGGCAGATCGCGGGTACCGGCGCCGTACCCGACGCTGTCGATCCGCATCGGCGGCGCGGAGCCGAAAGTCGCCCCCATAGCGGCCAGCAGCGCCGCCCCGGTCGGGGTGACCAGCTCCGCATCGACATCGCGCCCGTACACCGGAATCCCCTTCAACAATTCCGCCGTGGCCGGGGCCGGAAGGGGCAGCAGGCCGTGCGCGGTTTGCACGTTTCCGGCTCCGATATGCAGCGGCGAGGCGTAGACCGTCTCCACCCCGAGCTGTTCAAGGCAAACGGCGGCTCCGACGATGTCGACAATCGAATCCACAGCGCCCACTTCATGGAAGTGGATCCGTTCCACGGGCTCGCCGTGAGCCCGCGATTCGGCCTCGGCAAGCAGCCGAAACGTCCGCAGGGCCCGCTCGCGGACGCCTTCGGAAAGGCCGCCGGATCGGAGGATATCCTCGATGTCCTTCAGGTGCCGGTGCGGCTGTTCGCCTTTCACCCGGACCTCCACCATCAGCCCGCGCAGCCCGGCCTTGTTCGTCTCCCGCACTTCCAGCCGGTATCCGTCAACGGCGAGCGGCTTCAATTCATCGAGCAAGGCGTCGATCGGAACGCCGCAATCCAGCAGCGCACCCAGCACCATGTTCCCGCTGATTCCGGAAAAGCAGTCGAAGTATGCAATCACAGCCATAACGATTCACCCGGACAGTCCAGGCGCCGCAACGCCCGAGCCGTCGCAAGTTCACTCCTTTTCACACCTGTTGCGTTGATTATCAACGCAGGATGCCCGCATCGTGCATCCGTCCTACGACGAGGCCAGCCAATCCAGGATGGGCAGCAGGAGAAAGAAAGACGCGATGCACAAGCCGATCAGCGCGACCAGCGCGACGTTGGCATATCCCAACCAGAGTCCGATGATCGCGGTCGTATCGCCCGTCAGGCGCCCCCGCGATTCGGCGATCTCGATCCTGGCTTTATGACCCAGGATGATGGCGATGATCCCGCATACCAGGGGTAAGACGGTCCAGCTCAGGATCCCCATCGTCATGCTGTAGACCGCCAGCCGGCTCATGCGATGCAGGGGGTCTTCCGGCGGCAGATACGACCGCCCTTTCTTCACAGAAGACATTTTCCGGCCCTTCCTACGTAAAGCCGCCGGAGTGGGCGGAACCATCCAATCAACGGCGGCCGTTCATCACGCATCCGCCATCACGCGGATGGTCTCTCCCCTGTACGCGCCGTATCCTGACGCCCCGCCGCCCCGTTCGGCGGACCACTTACGAATACATCGCACTGAGGAGCGAGATGACGACGATACCGGCGATGCATAAAAAGATCAGCACACCCAGGGCGATATTGGCGTATCCCAACACAATTCCGGCCAAGGCCATCCCGTCTCCGCCGACCCGTCCGGCGGCTTTGCGGATATCATTGCGGGCCACGTGCCCGGCGATGACGGCGGCGATCCCGCCAAGCAACGGCATGCCGATCCATGACAGAACCCCCAGGATCAGGCTGGTGACCGCCAGCCCGCTCGTACCGGGCGCGGCCTCCACAGCGCGTCGGGATTGGGATGGCAGAGATCCGGATATCATCTTTCCTTTCTCTATCCTATGGACGCGGTGCATGCCGGTTCCGCGGCCGCAGGTACCGTCTCTCGTGGATCTGCAAACCGGCGGAAGATTCCGGCACACCCGCCGAATCGAACCGGCCGTTGTCTGCCGCCGGGTTAGCGGTTCATGATATGTGCGTTATACCCGGCGCCGAATCCATTGTCGATATTGACCACCGTCACACCCGGCGCGCAGGAGTTCAACATGGTCAGCAACGCCGCCAGGCCGCCGAACGAAGCCCCGTATCCGACGCTGGTCGGCACCGCGATCACCGGACGGCCGACCAATCCGCCGACCACGCTGGGAAGAGCGCCGTCCATCCCGGCCACCACCACCAGGACGTTGGCCGTGAACAGTGTTTCCCGCCGGTCCAGCAGGCGGTGGATCCCCGCCACCCCGACGTCGAACAGCCGCTCCACCGGGCTGCCGAGCATTTCGGCGGTGACGGCGGCTTCATCGGCGACCGGGATATCCGCCGTTCCCGCGCTGATCACCAGCACCGTCCCCTTTCCGGTCACATCCGGCGGATCGCCCAACGTGATGATCCGGGCCACGGCATGGTACACCGCCTCCGGGATCTTATCCCTCACCGCCTCCGCCGTCTCGGCAGTGGCGCGGGCGGCCATCACCCTTTGTTCACGACCGGCCATCCGTTCGAAAATATCCACTATCTGCCAGGTCGTCTTTCCGGGACAGAAGATCACTTCCGGAAATCCCTGGCGCAACCCCCGGTGGGTGTCAAGACGCGCAAATCCGAGATCCTCATACGGCAAGTCCTTCAACCGGCTGAAGGCGTCCTCCACGGTTACTGCTCCCGTGCGGACTTGTTCCAGCAATTTGCGGATGTGCTCGCTATCCATGGCGACTCCCGCGGGCAGCCGAAGACAAGGTCTCGTTCAGGCTTCCCCGGCGATAGCCCTGCAGATCCAGGGCGATGAATGCGTACCCGGCGGCACGGAGAGCCGCCACCGCCTGTGCGGCCGTTTCCGGAGCGGCCAGACGGGCGACGGCTTCCGGTTCGACTTCCACACGAGCCATGTTCCCGTAATCCCTGACGCGGACAACGCCGAACCCCATGGCTTTCAACGCCGCCTCGCTTTTCCGCACCCGGCGCAGCCCTTCCGGCGTGATGCGCGCCCCGTAGGGGAAGCGGGTCGCCAGACAGGATTCGGCGGGTTGATTCCAATTGGCCAATCCCGCATCGCGCGCCGACGTTCGGATGTCCGCCTTGGTCAATCCGGCTTCCCGAAGCGGGCTGCGCGCGCCGGCCTCCCGGACCGCCCGTTCGCCAGGACGAAAATCCGTCAAATCGTCGCAGTTCGAACCTTCTACGATCCAGTCTATTCCTGCATCATGAGCCAACTTGGAAAGGCCGCCCAGCACGCCCGATTTGCAGAAGTAACATCGCTCCTGCGGGTTGCGGACAAAGTTTTCTTGTTCGAGCTGCCGGGCGGCGAAGAAGACATGCCGTACGCCGAGCCTCCGGGGAAGATCCCCGATCGCCGCATCATCCTGTTCAACGTAGATCGGCGATCGCGCCGTCGCCGCGAGGACGTTTTCCGCTCCCACAGCCCGTGCCGCCGCCCACAACAGGAAGCTGGAATCCACTCCACCGGAATAGGCGACGACGACCGATCCCATCGCGCGCAGGATGTCCTCCAACGCCGATTGTTTTTTCGATACTTCCGGGATCTCCGCCACCGCCCGAATGCCTTCCACGCGCTACGGCGAGCGCCCGTTTTCGACGGGCTGTCCGATGAGGATCCACGAAATATGATGATGGGTCGATCCTCCCGCCCGCGGTTCCAGGAATTCGTGTTCGTAGAATCTCTGAAATCTCAGAAAGGAGAAGTCGCGTTCCAATTCATCCCCCCCGCTCAGATGGACGAACGTCTGATCCACCCAGGAGTTGGGATCCCCCGGCACCGCCCGCCCCTTGCCGGCGTGTTCCGGATCCCGCACGGAGAGTGTGCTAAGCAGGAACAACCCGTCCGGCGCCAGCAGGGATTTCACCGTCCGGCATAACTCGGCCCGCTCTTGGCGGGAGAGGATTTGATACATATTGGCGGCTAGGACCAGATCGTACGGTCCATCCGTGATGTCCTGGAACTGCGAACAGCGAAATTCCATGTTCCGCCGCCGGCTGCGCGCAAGTTCCGACCGGGCGATATCGATCGCCTGTTGGGAAGCATCCACCCCCACGGCCCGCACGTCCCACCGCGACGCCAGAAAAAATAGATCCCTTCCGTATCCGCAGCCGAGATCCAGCAGGCGTTTCCCTGCCGCGGAGATTCCCGCTTCGTCGATGAACTTCGCCGCCTCGCGGGCCGCTTCCCCCGGCTGGGATCCCCAGATTTTCCGCTGGTTGCGGTACGCACCGTCCCAATACGAAAGACTCATTCCGCCGCATATCCTTTCCAATGGAGTATGAGAGCCGCGGCTTCGCCGACGGTCCCGACCTGGGCGTCGGGGGATATTTTTCCCCGGACGGCGCGGTTCGTCGGCGATTCCGCCTCGGTGGTCAGCCAGATCGTCCGCATGCCGAGAGTCTTCGCCCCAAGGATGTCGGCGCCCAATTGGTCCCCGACCATCACGACATCGGGAGCCGGCACATCCCACGCCGCAAGAATCGGTTGGAACGCGCGCGCATCCGGTTTGCGGATCCCGATTGCGGCGGAGATGACCACCGGATCGAAATACGGCTGCAATCCGTGGTCGGCCAGCATCCGCCGGACGTTTTCTTCATCGGAGGCATTGGAGAGCATCGCCATGCGCAGCCCGGAAGACCGGATTCTTTCCAGCGCCTTCCGCGTGTCGGGGAACAGCTTCCAATGGGCTTCAAATATTGCGAACATCGCCCGCAACGCCCGGCGAAGCAGCGCGGGATCCTGCGGGGGGATTCCCTCATCGCGGATCGTTTCCTCGAGCACGCAATAAGCCGTGGTTTCTTTGTGATCGGAGGTTCGTTTTTTATTGTAGGCGTCGAATTTCCTCACCCACCGGCTGGGGAACGACGGTTCGCGCACCGTCACGCCCTCGCTCCGCAGGGCGTCGATCAGCGCCCGATGGGCCCGCGTACGGACCGCCGCGTAGTCGCCGTCGAACGTAATGAGTGTGGATCCGTAATCGAATATCGCGCCGGACAGCATGTCTCCGCTCAGTATCCCTTCCGTGGATCGAACAGGTTCAACAACGGCCGGCCATCCAGATACCGGCGCAAGTTCTCCGCGAACATATCGGCCGCACGGAGGTCGTACTGCGGGGAATTGCCGGCGATGTGCGGCGTCAGGAACATGCCCGGCGTATCCCACAGTTTGCTGCCCGGCTCCAGGGGCTCAGCCGCAAAGACATCCAAGGCCGCTCCCGAAAGCTTCCCCGACTGCAGCGCTTTATGCAGAGCCTGCTCGTCGAGGATTCCCCCGCGTGAGATGTCCACCAGGCACGCCCCCTCGCGCATCGAGTCGATCATTCCGGCGTCGAACCACGCCCGCGTGGAATCGGTCAGCGGCGCGCTGAGCACCACGAAATCGCATTCCGCCAGCATCCGCTTCGCCGCCT
>JBJYXS010000417.1:0-2685 GCA_046260075.1 Anaerolineales bacterium
TGGATTTGTTCAAACCGGTCCGCATCGACGGCGATACCGGATACCGCTACTACGCCTTCGACCAGCTCCCGCGATTAAACCGGATCCTGGCCTACAAGGACCTCGGATTCACGCTCGAGCAGATCGCCGCGATGCTCGGCGAAGACATCCCGTTGGCGGAACTGCGTTCATTGCTGCGGCTCAAGCAGACCGAGTTGCGCGGCGACATCACGCAGCGGACGGCCCGCCTGGAACGGCTGGAGGCGCGGTTGCGGATGCTGGAAGATGAAGGATCCGATCCATCGTATGCGGTGATGGTCAAATCGACCGCCGAACGGCTCGTCGCATCGTTGCGCGGCCGCTTGGCGGCGCCGGAAGAGCAATCCCGGTTATGGCAGGAGCTGCACGACTTCCTCGCGCCCCGCAAGGTCGCCTTCGCCCCGCCATTCATCACCATATACCACTCCGACGAACCGGAGATCGACGCCGAGGTGTGCCTTCCGATCCCAGAACCGCTCGAACCGCAAGGCCGTGTGGAGATCCGGCGCCTGCCGGCCCTGCCGACCGTGGCCTTCACCGTTCACCACGGATCCTTCCGCGGGATCGACCCGGCTTACCGCGCCGTTTTCCGGTGGATCGACGCCAACAACCGCACCACGGCCGGCCCGGTCCGCCAGGTGGTCTTGAGCATCCAGCCGGAATCCTCCAAGCTGGATACCCACACGGTGGCGGAGATCCAGGTGCCGTTGGAATAAACAGCATCGCTTTTTGGCATCATCCCAAAATTCCTATTGCGGCTAACGCCGGGCGGCCCCCCCGGCGGCGGTCAAACCATCCCACCTTCAGGAGGAATCATGGCAAAGAAAATCGAACTCCACCCGATCGGCGTCGTGCGGTCCGACGACGAAGGTTTCCGGCTGGAGATACAAAAGAAATACCGCCCGGCCCTGTCCGGAC
This sequence comes from Anaerolineales bacterium, assembly GCA_046260075.1. GTDB lineage: Bacteria > Chloroflexota > Anaerolineae > Anaerolineales > RBG-16-64-43 > JAFGKK01. The sequence continues at coordinate 937 of JBJYXS010000417.1, forward strand.
TCGACGGTTTCGGGCACGTGACGGTGTTGTGGTGGCCGGATCAATGCGACAACCCCGAATCCCGCGGCGTCGTCGAAGTGAAAAAACCATACCGCAAGGCGCCCGGGCAATTGGGGATTTTCGCCACCCGTTCCGAACGCCGGCCCAATCCGGTGCTGACCACAACCGTTCCCATCCTGCACATCGATCCGGAAGCGGGGCTGCTGGTGCTGCCCTACATCGACGCCGCGGACGGCTCGCCGGTCCTCGACCTGAAACCGTACCATCCGTGTTCCGATCGGATCCGCGAAACCCGCGTTCCGGACTGGTGCAGCCACTGGCCGAAATACGCGGAGGATTCGGCTTCGTTTGACTGGGAATCCGAGTTCCTGTTCCCGCAGTAGTCCATTCCTTGCTGCCGCCTTTTTCCGCCCGTGAATCCCGAAGGGGCAAACCTCCCCAAATCACTGGATTTGGGGAGGTTTTTTCCGCTCCAGCCTTCCATGTACTCATCCGGAAGTACTTTCCGCTAAGGCGGGGGAATATTTGCATTTTTTCAGACAATAACGGATCGGTACATTCGTCCGGCCTTCCCGCCGCCGGCCGGGGATGCCCGCACCGGCACCTCCCCGCAATTGCGGGAGCGGTCGATTCGTCCCAAATATCTCCAGAAAACCTCCAGCGTATACGAAAATCCCCGTTTTCCGATGGACGCTGCGCCAAAAACAGTTAATAATAAGGATCGGAGGGAAATATGATCGGAAGACGAAATGCCACCGGAAGAGTCCTGGTCCTCCTAGCCGCATCGATTATCGGCGGCGCCTGCATCGCCTCGACGCCCATGGCCTCCGCATCCTCGCCACAGGTTGTCGTGATCACCGCCACCCGCGACGGAGGGGGCGGAGAAGCGGCTCCTACCCCCACCTTCACCCTGGAATGGACGGCCACTATCGAGGCGCCGCCCACGATGACCGCCGGTCAGGAACTCAGCTGCGTGAAGGGACCCCATTGGGCTCTGTACGAATGGGTGGCCAAGATCGCCGAAGGCGAGACCGTCATCCTGCTGGCCAGGGCTCCGGAGGAATGGGCGGATTACTACTACGTCCGCAAGGCCGACGGCACGGAGTGTTGGGCCTTCGGCGGGAGTTCCGTCATCGACGGATCCACCGCCGGGCTCCCGGAACGTGAAGCCCCGCCCTTGCCGGAGATTACCTACGTCATTGAAAACCGCACGTTGTTGAACGTGTCCGGCATACTTATCCGCGGCCAGGACGAAACCGCTTGGGGCGCCAACCGGCTTTCCGCGGATCTGCACCCGGGCGAATCTTTCAGCCTTCCGCTCACCGCGGGATTCTACGATGTGCAGGTTACGGACTATATGGGCGGCGTCCTCTACGAAGAGCACGATATCCCCATCGGCTCGGACCCGGGCTCCCGGACGACATTGGTGCAGCCCATGATCCGGTTCTACTTCGAGAACACGCATCCGAACGCTATCTGCGAGTTGAAAACCGGGCCGATGGGCGGAACGCTGTCGGAAGTCACCATCCCGGACGACGGCGTTATCGACCCCGGCGAGCAGATCGGATTGGAACTGCTGGCCGGAAAATACCAATTTAGTTTCCAGGGTTGCGGAGGCGCTTTCTTCGGCGCCTATGGCAATGTGTACGTCGGCCCGGCGATGGAAGGCGTTCCATAGATAACTCCGGCCGGTCCGGAACGCCCGGCCGCACCGACGAAACGATAATCTGCATTCCCGCGATCCCGCCG
>JBJYXS010000417.1:2785-9849 GCA_046260075.1 Anaerolineales bacterium
AAAACCTCCAATCGCCGCCGAATCGGTTGCCTGCCGATGGACAGCCGTCCGAATCTGCCATACGATACGTATGCAACCCGCGCGGACCACCGCACGGGGAAGGGAAAACCTTATGCATGCGAAATACCGATGGCTCACCCTCATGATGTTCAGCAGCCTGGCGGCCTGCGCCACACCGACCCCGGGCCCGGGACCGACCCAAACCGATATCCTGGATCCCCAGATGAACCAGGTGCTGTCCCTCGCCGCCTACACCATCACCTTCGAGAGCACGGCGCTGATGGGGATCGATTACTTTGAGGTGTCGGTGGATAACACGGTCGTCGCCACCGTTCCGCCCCTCAGCATGGGATCCTGCGGGGCGGGCTGCGGGCACGCCTTCTACGCCGAATACCTCTGGACTCCGCCCTCCATCGGGCACTTTTCAATCTCCATTCGTGCCTTCGGCAACGGCCAATGGGGGGAACCGGGAACGGTCGAGGTCGACGTGATCGAGACTCTCGCCGCCCGATCCACACCGCCCATGCTTAAGTCCACGCCCACACCGGCCGCCGGGCTCTCCGTAAAAGTGATGGTGGCGGCCAGGAAGAACAGCAATTGCCGCGAGGGCGGCGGTGAAGATTACCGGGTCCTGGCAGTGTTGATGCAGGGCGAATCAGCGGAAGCCGTCGCGATCAGCGAAGACGGGCTATACGTAAAGGTCGCCCCGCCGAAGGCGGATCTGCGCTGCTGGATAGCGTCCGGGCTGCTCGACGTCGTGGAGGGGGATCTCGCCTCCCTGCCGTTCGAAGGGTTCCCGCCGCTTCCGCCCGATGAACCCGATCCGCCGCCCGCCGGCGCACCTTGACCGCACGGTGTCCATGTGATGTAAACTCGAGCACAGGAGGAGATCATGAAAACGATAACCCAAACCGTCCTGCGATGGATCGCCTTGCTGGCCGTCGCGGCGACGACCGGCGCCTGCAACCTGACCCTCTCGGCGGATTCCTCGGGGTCGCCGCAGGTCCTCATCGTTACGGCCACCCCCGATTCCCAACCCGCCGACACGCAGCAACAGCCGCCGCCGGATTCGGAACCGGCCGCGACCCATACCCCCACCCTGGAATTCACGCCGACCCACACCCCGACCGCTACCGAAGCGCTGCCCACCATGACCGCCGGTCAGGAACTCAGCTGCGTGAAGGGGCCGCACTGGATCCTCTTCGAATGGGTGGCCAAGGTCTCCGAGGGCGAGACCGTCACCCTGCTGGCCAAAGCCTCGGAGGATTGGGAGGAGTACTACTACGTCCGCAAGAGCAACGGGACCGAATGCTGGGCTTTCGGCGGCAGTTCGACCAAGACCGGCGAGTATTACAATCTGCCGGTCCGCGAAGCCCCGCCCCTGCCGGAGATCGAATTCACCATCGAGAACCAGACCGGCCTGGAAATCTTCGACGTGTTCATCCGTGAAGAAGACTCGACCGACTGGGGAGCGGACCGACTTGGCGCCACCGGCACCATCCCCATCGGCGGAACGTTCAGCCTGACTCTGACGGCGGGATTTTACGACGTGAAGATCAGCGATCCCACCCACCACCCGCTGTACGAGATGCACGACCGGCCGATCGGCGCCGATGCCAACTACCGCTACCTGGTGTTAAACCAAAAAATGGAGTTCTACATTCAGAACAATTATGCCTTCACGTTATGCGAGTTCCAGCTGCGGCCGATCGGATCGTGTACGTGGGACACCGTGCACTCCGCTGCGGACGGCGCGGTCGCCACGGGGGAGAGGATCACCGTCGATCTTCTGCCCGGCTTCTACGATATCCGAATCGACAGATGCAGCGGCCCCAATGTCGTCAACGGGTTGGGCTGGTATTTCGGCCCGGCGCTCGACGGGTATATCTTCCCATAATGTCCGGCAATAACATCCGCACGATAAAAAGGAGAAGAACATGAAACGTGAATCCAAGATCCTTCTGCGATGGACCACCATACTGGCCGCGCTGGTCGTCGGAAGCGGCTGCATCATTGGAGAGACAGCCGCCGGTCCGACGGCGACGCCGCAGATCCTCGTCGTCACGGCCACCCCCGATTCCCAGGAACAGCCTCCGGATTCGGAGCCGGCCGCCACGCCGACACTGGAATTGACACCGACCTTCAGCGTCGAACCCGTTACCATGACCGCCGGCCAGGATCTGAGCTGCGTCAAGGGCCCGCATTGGGCGCTCTTCGAATGGGTGGCCAAGATCACCGAGGGCGAAACCGTCACCCTGCTGGCCCGGGCGCCGGAGGAATGGGATGAGTATTACTATGTCCGCATGAGCGACGGGACTGAATGCTGGGCCTTCGGCGGCAGTTCGACCAAAACCGGAAACCCGGCCCTCCTGCCGGAGCGCGAAGCCCCGCCCCTGCCGGAAATTCAGTTGGTCATCACCAATAAGACCGGCTTGGACATCGGAGATATTTTCATCCGCGAAAAGGACGCCGCCGCCTGGGGCGCCGATAAAATCTCCTCGAATCTGCATCCGGACGAGTCCTTCAGCATGACCCTCACGGCCGGATTCTACGACGTGCTGATCAACGACTTCACCGGAGGCACGCTGTTCGAGAAGTACGATACGCCGATCGGCGCCGACGCCGGGACCCGCAACCTGGTGGTCGATCAGCAAATCGAGTTCTACCTCGAGAACCACCACGGGTTCGATATCTGCAAGATACGGATGCGCCGGGTGGGCTTCGATTGGGTGGTCGTTCACGATGAGGGCGACCATGTTCCCAACGGCGCACGGGCAACGTTCCTTATGCTGCCCGCAAGATATGATTTCGAGGTATACAACTGCTCGAACGTGATGGTCGACAGCGCGTCGAACATTTATTTCGGCCCGTCGACTTTGGGATACACGACCCCGTAAACGGACCGGCGGCGGATCGCCGCCGGCCTCAGCCATACCGGGGGCGGCCTTATGCCGCCCCCGGCGTCAGTTAAGCGCCGGGACGAAAAGCCGGACCGATCGATTCGGTGAGCAGAACGGGCGGACGATCCGGCTTTTCGAACCTCCCCGGTTGGAAATCACCCCAGAGCGCTCCAGACTTCTCGCTTGGCCCGCACGCGGCGGATGACCTCGTCGGTGAATTCGGTCGTCGTGCTCGGCCCGCCGAGGTCCGCGGTCCGGACGCCGTCGTATACGGCTTCGAAGACCGATTCGTACACTGCGCGGGAAGCCTTTTCCGCGCCCGGCTCGCCGAAATACCCCAGCAGGGCGGCGGCGGCCAGGATCATCGCCATCGGATTGGCGACGTTCTTGCCCTGCAGCGAGGGCGCGGTGCCGTGCGGCGCCTCCGCCAGGACGACCTTCACCCGCATCGCCTCCGGGTCGAACCCCAACACCAGCGATTCCGATCCGGCGATGCTGCCGAACATCTGCAGGACGAGGTCCGAGATCAGGTCGCCGTCGCGGTTGAGAGTGGGTATGACCATCCCGTCGCCGGCCGAGGTCAGCAGCAGGGCCAGGGTGGCGTCGATCAGGTGGGGCTCATATTTCACCGCGGGATGGCGGGCGGCGGCGGCATCCAGCTCTTCTTTGAACATGCCTTCATAGACCGGGGAGACGGTGAATTTCGGCCCGCCGAACACTTTGGCATCGTACCGTTCCGCGTACTGGAAGGTAAACTCCGCCACCGCGCGGCAGGTGGTGCGGCAGATTTTCACCGTCCGGAACGCGCATTCCCCGTCCCCGCTTCCCTCGCGCCACTCCTTGGCGCCGTAGGCGTCGTCCACCGCCATGCGCACCACCGCGATCGGCGCATGGACTCCGCCCAGCGGCCGCACGCCGGGAATGCGGCGGCCGGTGCGCAGGATCACCTTGCCGTCGATCGCCTCGCGCAGGATGGCATTGGGCGACGGCACGTCGCCTTTGGCCTCCGGCGTGATCGTGGCGGCCTTCAAGCCCAGGCCGTGTTCGCACAGCGCTTCGGCCGCCTCGTGTACGATCCGGTTTTGAGTCCGCCGGCGGTTTTCCAGCGAGAGGTCGAAGCGCAGGAAACGCACCTCCGTCCCGGTGACGCCGGGCGCCAGTACGCGCAGGCTTTCCTCCAGCAGCTCCTGCCCGGTCTGATCCCCCTGCAATACGACGAGTGTTCTCGGTTTATCCATACGGCATGGCCGCCCCCGTCCGGATCCGGCGGAGGCTTCTACTCGGCTTTCCTTTCATAAAATGCGGGGTGGCGGATAAAGCCGCGGGCGAACGGCATTATCCATCAATCCGTTCTTCCGCGCAAGAGTCTGGAGATATCCGTGTCGAGCGGAATCCGCCGCTCGCCCGAGGGCCGCCGCAGCGGTTATATCGGACGGACAGCCGGGTGCGACCGCCGATCGATAGCGGATCCTCCCGCAACAGAGACGAAAGACGACCCGCAGCCGCAGGAAGGCATCACGGGCCGTCCCCGTCTCGTCGGGAATTCACCGCAATTTTGATTCTTCACCGGTCCGGCACAATCCTCGCCGGGTCAGACTCGGCCTTCCGCCACCAGTTTGGCGAAAGCCTCAAACGACCGGTCGTACGTTTTCTCGGCGTCCTCCGGGAAGCAACACCCGGGCAGCTCCCGGCTCCGCAGATGGTACCGGATGCATTCGCAGCACAGCCCCTTGCGGCTGCAGGACGGGTACGTGCAGTTGCAGAGCTGCAAGTTCTTTTCCTTATTGCATTCCATTCCTTATCTCCGGGAGAGGCGCCTTCCTCCCCGCACGCCCCCATGCGGATCCTTGCCGACGGGGATCAATCCCCCGGAATTTCGATCGCTCCGAAGGGCGAAACCACCGACGAGTAATCGTCGAGCCAGTCTTCCCAATCTTCCCAATCTTCGTAGTTTCCGTCGCCGAGTCCCGAGCAGCAGCAGCAACAGGCGACGACCAGCGCCATGATCACGCTGAACAGCGGCAGCAGGTGGGTGGGGACCGATCCCCGTTTCTTGGTCGACATGTTTTCCCGATCCTTTCGTGATGTGGTCGGCCGGACGGCCGCGGCGGATCCTTTCCGTAATGATACCGCATCGCCGCCCGGGGAAAAACCCGCCGGCCGAATGGCGGGTTGCGCGTTCGGCGAACTCAGCGTATGTGGAAACCGAAGCTCAGGCTACGGCATGACCCATCGCGGATACGATTCGCAGGATAACGACATGCCGGAGGCAACTTCCCGGAGTTGAAAATCGGGGGCTTCCGCCCAATATAATGTTTTGGGCATATCCCCGCCGTAGAAGAAGAAGCCTCCATCATCCGGCCGCCAGGTGACATTGCAAGCCAGCCCGTCGTAGACCTCGATGATCTCCCCGTCCGGCATCCGCACCCAGACGCCGGCATGGCGGTTGGGCGGAATCGCCCAATACCGGCCGGAGGGAGAGATGTGCGGCAGGCTGAACAGGATGGAATCGATGGATGTGCCGATCGTGATCGGATCCGACACCTCTCCGGACGTGGAGACCGTCACTATCCCTTCAGAAGATTGGACAAGGAACTTCCGTAAAATCGAAGACCAATAAATGTAATCGGGCGTCAGCCAGCTGTCCACCGTGAAATTGCCGATCCGCCGGGGCAATGCGTATGGGCCCTCCAAAATATACATTCCCGCTTCCGCAAGCGGCGGGCATCCAAATTTTTCAGGTATTTCTTCAATAATGCTGCTCCCTACCAGAATGACCCCCGTCTCCGGATCGGCATCCGCCGTATCGAACATTTCCGGCCAGACGATCCATTGTTCCGCCGACAGGTAATTGACCTTCATCAGACGGTATGCTCCGCAATAAAGCGCGTAGGATGCCGCCAGCAGCGTATCGTTCGATAGCCACCGGATGAGAAAATCGTCCCCCGACAGGAATTGATGAACGTCCAATCCATCGGCCGATGCAGCCCAAATGCCGTCCGATTCCATCATCGGGCCGCTGCTGCCGATGTTGATAAATGAGGCGGCATCGTGCAGGACGTACCGGTCGTCGGGAGACCACGAAAGGTTGACCGCCTGGGTGTCGTCCCCGCTGGTCAATCGGGTGATCGCCAGCGTGCCCAAGTCGAAGTGGTAAACGTCGGCGGACGGCCCGTCCTTGACGGCGGCAAACGCCAATTGACGGCCCCCGTTCGACCAGGCCAGGCTGCCCGGGCGCGTGACGGCGGCCTCCACCGTCCGCAGCGATTTCCACATTTCCCACTCCAGTTCTTCCTCCGTCTTCTCTGCGAGTAAAGTCTCCACCTGGTCCCTGTCCAACAATGACGTGATTTTCACCGCCGAGAGATCCGGAAAATCGAGGATATACAGATTGGGCGGATTTTCCAGAAAATGCTCGGTGCTGTAGTAGCCTCCCGTTTGCGGATCGTTGAGCGTAAATGCCAGCCGGCCGCCGCGCGGCGCCGGCTCATAGTTGATATAGGTGGGGTTATCCAGGATGTTTTGATTCATGTATTCGTCCGGAACATCCACGATCCGCCGGAGGCCGGTTCCATCCGCGTTTACCGCCCACAGGCCGTCCTCGGTCCCGAGGACGAGCCACGGTCCCTGCTGCGATACGGGCAACGGCGTATTGGTGACCGTGAAGGTGCGCGTCTGCGTGGACGTCGGCCGGGGGGTGGAAGTGGGCCGGATTTTTCTGGTGGCCGTGATGGTCTTCGTGCCGGTCGGAACCGGCGAAGCAGTAAGCGTATCGGTTTTTTGCGCAGTGGCGGAGGGTTCGATGGTCGGCGAAAGCGCCTGGCCGGTACGGCAGAAGATAATGGCACACGAGAAAAGAATACACACCCAGCAGCTACGGAACTTCTTACTCCTCATGATCTTCTCCGCGGACTTTCCGCCACTTTGTCCGGAAGCCAGCTTCATGTCGTTATATACAACCGGCGCGCAGGCATTGCCGCCTTTGCGAATTCCCCCGTTCCGTGACCACCCATAAAAAAATGCGTAATACCTTTTATCGTTTTCCCGCGCACGTCTTCGGCGGAAATCCAGGCCGCATCTCCTACCGCCACCAATCCAGATCCCACAGAGTCAGCCTCCCCTGCCCGGTCCCGGAGGCGAGCGTCTTTCCATCCGGCGAGAAGG
>JBJYXS010000418.1:0-10161 GCA_046260075.1 Anaerolineales bacterium
TGCCGCGCAGGGTGATCTCGCCGGTCATGCCGACGTCGGAACGCACCGGCCGGCTGGAGATCAGCGACACCAGCGCGGTGGCGATGGTGATCCCCGCCGAGGGTCCGTCCTTGGGCTGGGCGCCGCCGGGGATGTGCAGGTGGATATCGTGCGTGTCGAAGAAGGACTCCGGCAATTGCAGGATGCGGGCCTTGGCCCGCACGTAAGAAAGCGCCGCGTGGGCGGATTCCTGCATCACCTTCCCCAGCGAACCGGTCAGCTGGAAACCCCGCCGGCCGGGCATTTGCGTCGCCTCGATGAACAACAGATCGCCCCCCACCGGGGTCCAGGCCAGGGCGGTTGCCACACCCGGAATTGACGTGCGTTCCTGGACCTCCTCGGCGGCGAGAAACCGGCCGGGACCGAGGTAATCGGCGACCTTGGCGGGCGTGATCTTTTCGCGCATCGTCTTGCCTTCGGCGATCTTGACCGCCACCTTGCGGCAGACCGCGCCGATTTCGCGTTCCAGGCTGCGCACACCCGCCTCGTGGGTGTAGCTGCGGATGATCGTCCGCAGGGAGTCCTCGTTGAACGACACCTCCTCCGGCCGCACGCTGTTCTCGTGCAACTGGCGCGGGATGAGGTATCCCTTGGCGATTTCGATCTTCTCCCGCTCAGTGTACGACATGATCGCGATCACTTCCATCCTGTCCAGCAGCGGGGTGGGGATCGTCTCGATCTGATTGGCGGTGGTGATGAACAGCACCTGCGAGAGGTCGAAGGCCACCTCCAGGTAATTGTCGCGGAATTCGCGATTCTGCTCCGGGTCGAGCACCTCCAGCAGGGCGGCCGCCGGGTCGCCCCGGAAGTCCGCGCTGAGTTTGTCGACCTCATCCAGCATGAAGACGGGGTTGCGGCTTTCCACGCGCCGGAGGGCTTGCAGGATGCGGCCCGGCATCGAGCCGATGTACGTACGGCGGTGTCCGCGGATTTCGGCTTCGTCGTGCACGCCGCCCAGCGAAATGCGGACGAATTTCCGGCCCATGGCCCGCGCGATCGAACGGCCGAGCGAGGTCTTGCCCACCCCGGGCGGTCCGATGAAGCACATGATCGCGCCCTCGCGTTCGCGGCGGATGGCGTCACCCGGACGCAGACCGGGATTCCGCTCGTCCTTGCGCTCGACCCGCAGTTTGCGCACCGCCAGGTATTCCAGGATCCGCTTCTTTACGTCGTCGAGGGCGTAGTGATCCTCGTTCAAGACCTTACGCGCGTCAGCCACGTCGAGGTGGTCTTCGGTGACTTTATTCCAGGGCAGCCCCACCAACCAGTCCAGATAGGTGCGGATCACCCCGTATTCGGCCATCGCCTGCGGGAGTTTGGCCAGCCGGTCGAGTTCCCGCCGGGCCTGCTCGGCCGCTTCCTCCGGCATGCCGGCCGCTTCCACCTTTTTGCGAAGCTCCTCGACTTCAGCCGTCTGTTCGTCGGTCTCCCCCAGCTCCTTCTGGATGGCCTTCATCTGCTCGCGCAGGAAATATTGCCGCTGGACTTTTTCGATCTCGGACCGGGCTTCCTCCTGGATCTTCGCCCCGAGCTGTAGGACGTCCAGCTCCTTGGTCAACAGGCCGACCAGCAGCTTGAGTTTGGCCGCGGCTGAATCCAGCTCGAGGATCTTTTCCCCCTCCTCGAGGTCCATCCGCTGGTAGTTGGAAATGGTATAGGCCACCTGGAGCGGATCCTCGAGGCCGACGATCGTGGTCACCAACTCCCGCGGCACGGAGGGTATCAGTTCGGCGATCTTGGAAAATTGTTCGCGTACGTTGCGGGAGAGAGCTTCGACTTCCAGGCCCGATTCCACCGTCTCCGGCGACACCTCCACCCGCGCCTTGAGATACGGTTCTTCCTCCGTGTATTCAAGGATCCGGATCCGCGAAAGCCCCTGCACCACGATCCGGATCGTGCCGTCCGGCGCGCGGAACAGCCGGTGAACGATCGCCGCCGTCCCGACCGGGAAGAGATCCGCCGGACCCGGCGTCGAGAGCTCGGGATCCTTCGAGGTGACCAGACCGATCACCCGCTCCCCGACCGTGGCGTCGTCGACCAGACGGATCGACCGGGGCTGGCCGACCGTCAAGGGAACGACGGTTTGCGGGTATACGACGACACCACGCAACGGAAGGATGGGGAGGGTTTCGGGGATGTGGAATTCGGGCTCGTCCGCCTCCGCCTTGGCGGCCGTCTCCTGCGCTTCCCCCTCCTGCACCTGGGTGACGATCGAAGGCATGGCGATGCGCGACTCCCGTTCCGGCTCCGGGGCGGAAGCGGAATACACAATCTGCCCGAAGGCTTCTCGGGCGGAGTTCCCTGTACGAATATCCGTCATCAGCAGACTCATCCCTCGCAGGGCATCCGATCTTTTATGCGGCGCCGTCCGGGGGCTTCTTTACCTTGCGAAGTTCCACCAGCAGGAAACCGTCGTGATATTCGGCGCGCACGAAATCGGGTTCCACGCGGACGGGCAATTCCACTTCGGTCAGAAAATCGCCGGTGTGGATCTCCATCTGGTGATACACCCTCCGCTCTATATGGTCCTTCCGGTTGCCGGTGACCTTCAGTATTTCTCCCTCCAGTGTAATGGCGAAATCCGAGTGCTCCATCCCCGCCACTTCCACCTGAACCAGGATGGAAGATTCGGTTTCATACACATCCGTCGGCGGCCGCCAGACATGGGTGTGCCGGATGAATACATAGCGGGTGGTGATGTACTCATGCTTGTGCAGGGGACCGGTGTGCAGTTCGCCGGTTTCGCACCGGTATTCCTGGAGATCGGCCGAAGAGGGGCTCATACGCGCCGCCTTTCTGTCAACAACGGGTATTGTATCACGCGGAAAAAATTGGAATCCGCCGCGCTACCAGCGGATTTCCATGTTATCCGCGGCGACGGCCACCTCGCCGGAAAAAACCGCACCGGCTTGGGCGATGAGTTCGTCCGCATCCGCATAAGGATCCGTATGGATCAGCAGTAGCCGCTTGGCCCGCGCGTCCTTGGCGACGGCCCCTGCCTGGGCGGCGCTGGAATGGCCAGGCCCTTCGCCGGTCGCCTCATGGATCAACAGATCCGCATCCCGGGCCAACTCGGCCAGATCGTCGCAGGGTTCGGTATCCGCGGAATACACGAAGTTCTTCCCGGCCTTCCGGATGTCCACCCGCACCGCAAGGGTCGGGACGACGTGGCGGACGGGCGTGGATCGGACGGCGAACTCAGAATTTTCCAGCACCGCGGCGTTCTTCCCGCGCCGTACCGTCCAGTAGGAAACCGGATATGGATCCGGCAGTTTCCGCCACTCGTACATCAGCATCGCCTTCCGTATCCGCCGGACGGTCGCCGCACCGCCGTGAACGCGGATCGGAGCGCGCCTTCCCCGCAGGCACAACTCCATCAGGAACAGCGGAAGGCCCGCGGCGTGGTCCGGATGGTAATGGGTGATGAAAATGTCCCCGATCCGGCCGGGATCGATGCCGAGATCCTCCAGCCTTCCCCGCGGGGAAACGCCGCAATCGATCAGCAATCCGTGTTCGGATCCCAGGCAGGCCAAGTGGGTCGGACGCCGCTTTTCCGTCGATACCAGACACGAAGAGCCGAGCACAACGAGCTTCACCATCCCATCACCGCTGCCGCCGCCAGCGGCGTGATCCAGGTTTCCACCACAGCCGCCAGGAGCATCAAGGGGAGCACTACACCGACGAGCACGGCCAGCCAATCGGCGAGCGCCTGCAGCCAGATCTGTCCGAGGGATCGTCCCTCCGGCTTGGCCAAAAAGCAATTGCCGCACCGAAGTATCGCGGCTCCGCAGATCAGCAAGGCCGGGATTTCCAGAATTCCGTGCGGCAGCACGAAGCCGGCCACGAACAGCCAGGGCGGGATCCCGGCTTGCGACATGACAGCCGCGGCGTAGGCGATCACCCCCATGGGAAGCATCAATACCACCAGCCCCAGAATGCCAAGCGACAACATGCCCAAAAACGAAGCCAAAAAGATCGCCTGCAGGTTATGGGTGAAAATCATCCAAGTGCCGCCCGCGGTGAAGAACCCGAGCGTGCCGAGTGAATCCAGGAATTCCTGCCGGTGAACCTCAGTTTGAAGCATTTGGACCGGAATGGCGAATTTTTCCGACAGAAGGATCCCGACCACCGCGCCAAGCGCCAGAGCCAGACCCGTCCACGAAAAGGCCGGAACGGTCCGCCGCAGGGCGGGCAGCACGGCCAGCCGGAACCAGGCCAGGGGATTCCGCGCGCCGCCGGTGAACGCCCGCCAGAAGAACGCCCCCATCCGGTCGAAGCGGATCTCCTCGATCTCTCGGGAAAGCAGTTCCTCGCGCCGGAACTGGCGCAGCCCGATGCGGATGAAGATCACCCCCAGGAGGGCCACACCGGCGATCACCCACCACAACGCGCTGTACATCCGGTAGAACATGACGATGCTCTCGCCCTGCATGAGCAAGGCGAACGGGACGATCACGAAGGAGGCCAGCAGGTTGGCGGCCCGCACTGAATTGGTCTGGGCCGAAATCACCACCGCCGCGGCCACCATGCACACGGCATGGGCCATGGTGAGTATGAGGATCTGCCCGAGCAGTTCGGCCGGCGGCACCCAGCCGGAGAGGAGGAACATGCCCGCCATGTAGGCCGCGATTCCAAGGTATGCAGCCGCCAGCGGCGTGATGACCGAGGCGAATACCTTTCCCAGGAAGAGCTCCCCGTCGGAAAGCGGCGTGGCCAGCAGCGGCTCCAGGCTGTAGCGCTCCTTCTCGCCCACGAAGCTTTCCAGCGCGATCACCAATCCCACCGAGGTGGGGAAGAATCCGACGATCATTAAAAGGAAGGGGAAGACCGCTTCGCCGACCACCTGGCCGCCGTACTTCTGCACGTAATCGATGATCACCCGGGCGGCTACGTTCATCAGGACCGGGAAGAGGAGCGTCAGGATGGCCATCGGGATCACCACCCGCCAATCGCGGAACTGATCCCGCACCTCGCGGCGGACGAGCGCCGCCAGCCGCGATGCGCGCAGTCGCAGGGGAACGGCCGGAGATGGGACGTTCATCGGTCCTCCGCCATCGGTTCCGAATCCTCTCCTTCGGCCACCGCCTGTAAATAGACCGATTCGAGCGATGGCGTGACCTCCCGCAGTTCGACCACTTTTCCGCCGTGCTGCATCACCCGGCGGAGGATCTCCGGGTTGGCCGCCGACGGATCGCCGGTCCGATAACGGATCCCGTCCGGTTTATGTTCGACCGCCTCCGCCAGCCCGTCGAGCGCCGAGGCCAGATCGTCGCTGGGCCGGGCCAGGCGCAATTCGAATACGGCCGGACCGAGCAGGCGCGAGCGCAGCTCGGCCGCCGTTCCCTCGGCGATCAATCGGCCGCGGCGGATGATGGCGATCCGGTCCGCCAGCTCCTCGGCTTCGGAAAGGTTGTGCGTGCATACCAGGATCGTGCAGCCCGCCTCGCGCAGCGACCGCAGCAGATTGCGGACGACGCGGGCGGATTCGGGATCCAGCGCGGAGGTGGGTTCGTCGAGCAGCAGGATGCGCGGGGAATGGATCAATGCGCGGACCAAAGCCAGGCGCTGGCGCATGCCCTTGGAAAATTCGGCCAGCCAGGCGTCGGAATCGATATCGAGGTGCAGCTGGCGCAGCAACCGGCCGGGACGCGTCCGGCGTTCGTCGTCCGTCAGCCCGTACAGCGAGGCGTAGAAATCCAGGTATTCCCCGCAGCGCATGCGGTTGTAGAGTCCGTGCTGCTCGGTCAGGACGCCCACCGAGGCGCGCACGTGTTCGGTTTGGGAGAGGAGATCGAAACCGGCCACGCGGGCGCCGCCCTCGTCGGGACGCAGTATCCCCGCCAGAATCCGCGTGGTGGTGGTCTTGCCCGCGCCGTTGGGCCCCAGCAGGGCGAGCACTTCCCCCTTCCCGACCCGGATCGAAAGCCGGTCCACAGCAGTCACGCGTTCGTAACGTTTGGTCAGGCCGCGAGCTTCAATCATTCGGTCGTCCCTGCCGTCCTATCCTACCTCCCCTTATTCCCCTCCCTCCTTCCCGCGGCGCGGGAAGGAGGGAGGGGACGGGGGTGGGAGGTTGGGAAAGAAAAGAAAAACGGAGAGACGCTTCCTTTCGTCTCTCCGGAGAGGACTACAGTTTTCCGGCGGCCTTCGCCGGACGGCGCGCAGCGATCCAATCCCCCAATCCGTGCCGCCAGATCAAACCCAGGGCGGCCGCGATCGCGGCTACCGCGGCGAACGCCTGGTTGACATCCAAACCAAACACCGGCGACTGATCGAGCCGCAGAAATTCCAGGAAGAACCGAATCGTGCCGTAATTGAAAATGTACACCAGGATCAGATCCCCGTCCTTCAATTTATGGGAATATTTCTGCCCCAGCAGAAGCAGGATTCCGCAGTTCACCAAATTGAGGAGCATCTCATACAGGAAGAGGGGATGATAGCGGTCCTGGTCTGCGAATTCCGAAACCCGGAAATCCGGCGGAATGTAGATGAACAAGGGAAAATTCCCGGCCGGCATGCCGTACAACTCGTGGTTGATGAAATTTCCGATCCGGCCGATGGCATGCCCGAGCGCGATTCCGGGAACGGCGATATCACCCCACACCGCGAACGACAGATGGTGGTACCGCACGTAGACCAGCATCACAATCGCGCCGCCGACCAGCCCGCCGGGCAGGCCGAGGCCGCCGCGGGTCAGATTGACGGCGTCGAAAGGATGGGTCAGGTAGAAGGCGGTATCGATTCCCATCTCGACCATGCTCTCGGGCGGGGTGAGAATGTGCCAGATCCGCGCCCCGACGACCGTGCCCAGCACGATCCACAGGAACATATCCCATACGATATCCGGATCGAGTTTTTTCCGGCGGGCGAGAATCTCCCCCACCCAGGCGATGATCAGCGCGCCCGTCATGAGGATGATGCCGTAATACCGTATGTACAGGATGCCGATGTGAATGCCGAGTTCGTCAAAACTCATGGGTTTCCTCTCCCAAAAGAAAATTTTACTTTAACGCATCGCGCCGCGAAAGGCGGTAGACGTGCCAGATCCGCTGCAGCGCGGTGAAATTCCCCAGGACCGCCACCGCGGCCGCCGCCCAGAACGGCAAATTGAGGATCAACAGCGGGCAGAGGACCATGTAGCGTTCCATCCGGGTGAGCAATCCGACCTTGCATTCGAACCCCAACCCTTCGGCGCGGGCCTTTTCGTACGAGACCATCACCGAACCGATCGCCCCCGCGAACGCCGCCGCCACGCCCCCCGGGTCGGAAACCAGCGCGAAGCGCAGCGCCAATGCGCCGAAGATGAACAACTCCGCAAACCGGTCGGCCGTCGAATCCAGGAACGCCCCGAAGCGGGACGCCTTCCCCATCAGGCGGGCCATCGTCCCGTCGATCGCGTCCGTCGCGCCGCTCAGCAGAACCACCCATCCGCCCGCCGCGATCTCCCCCCGCGCGATCAGAACCGCTCCCGCCATTGTCCCCAGCAACCCTGTCAGGGTCATCGCGTTGGGCGGGATTCCCAGGCGGTTGAACAACCCGGCCACGGCCTCCAAGAGGCCCTTGAATTGCACCCGCATCCGGTCTGTGAAACTGGGGTTCCGTGCAGCGGGCGGGTTCTCGGTTTGCATTGTACTCCTTCTATTAGGGGATGCCCCCTCCGGGGTGATGCTACCGGCGGGCCCGGGTTCTGTCAACCCCGCGCCGGGTGCGGGGCGCCGCCGCAAGGAATATTCCATAACCGCCGCAGGCGCAAGCAACCCTCCAAAATGGTGCGGCCGCACGCATTACGGCCGGCAAGGAACGGCTGCAGCGGGATTCCGGCGGAGGATTTTTTGCCCGTCAGGTATCTTCGCCGTCCCCGTCGTCCGGATCGTCCTCGCCGCGGCGCAGCACCTCGCGGGTCCGTCCGCCGGCCCGCTGTCGTCCGATGATTCCGCGGTTCTGCAATTCGTCCATCAGGCGGGCCGCCTTCGGGTATCCCAGGCGCATCTTGCGCTGAAGGAGCGATGCGCTGGCCCGGCCGTATTGCCGGATGATCCGGGTCGCCTCCTGTATATCGGCTTCCTCGGCGTCGTCGTCGGCCTCGCCCAACCCCTTGACGATATCCTCCCACGGCGCTTCGTCGCCTTGTTCGCCCGGCGGCAGCGCGTCCGCCGGTTCCTTCCGTTCCGGCGTGGCCTTGGGCGCGGCTTTGGCCGGAGCCGGTTCATCGGCGTCTTCGCCCGCCTGCTCCCCCCAGAAGTCGATCAGCCGCGTGATTTCCCGGTCGGTGACGAAACAACCCTGCAGGCGGACCGGCGCGCCGGCTTCCGGCGATAAATAGAGCATGTCTCCGCGCCCGAGCAGCGATTCGGCCCCGGGCGTATCGAGGATCACCCGGCTCTCCACCAGGGACGAAACCGCGAAGGCGATCCGCGCCGGAAAATTGGCCTTGATCAGACCGGTCACCACATCAGTGCTTGGCCGCTGGGTGGCAACCACCAGATGGATGCCGGTGGCGCGCGCCATCTGCGCCAGACGGATCAGGTGCCGTTCGGTCTCGTCGGGCGCGGTCATCATCAAATCGGCCATTTCATCCAGCAACACGACCAGCCGCGGCAGGGGTTCGATTCCCTTCCGGGCGGCCTTGCGGTTGTAGTCGTCGATATGCCGCGCCCGGAGTTCCTCGAGCAGCTTGTAGCGTCGGTCCATTTCGCGCGTGCACCAGCGAAGCACCGCCACGATCCGTTCCAGTTCGGTTTCCACCCGCCCCAGGACGTGGGGCAAGCCGTTGAAGCGCACCAGCTCGACCATTTTCGGATCGATCAGCACAAGGCGCAGCCGTTCGGGCGGGTTGTTGGCCACCAGGCAGGCGGTCAGAGCCGTGATGCAGACCGATTTTCCGGATCCCGTCGTTCCGCCGATGAGCAGATGGGGCATGGCCGCCAGGTCGGCGCCATGCGGCGCCCCGGCCACGTCGAGTCCCAGGGCGATCGCCAGCGGGGATTTGATCTTCTGAAAGGCGGGCGATTCCGTCACCATCCGCAGCCGGACGAGCGACGTCCGCCGATGGGGCACCTCGATCCCGACATAGGACTGCCCGGGGACGGGCGCCTCGATCCGCAGCGTGGGCGCGGCCAGCGCAAGCGCCAAATCGTTCGACAGGGAGGAGATCTGCGAAACGCGGACCTTCGCGCGGCGCACTACGCCGTCGGAACCGGTCTTTTCCACAAAACCCGGTTCCACGCCGTACTGGGTGACCGTCGGACCGGTGCGGAAGGAGATCACCCGCGCGGGAACGCCGAACTCCTCCAACGTCTTCTCGATCGTCCCGGCGATCTGGTTGATTTCGCGAATCGAGGGAGCGGAGAGTTCTCCGCCTTCGAAGATATCGATCGGAGGCAGACCCTTTTCGCGTTTTGCGCGCGGGGCGGCTTTCTTTTCGGGAAGAGACCGGCCGGGTTTAAGGTGTTTGCGGAATCGGCTCGGGAGACGGTCGGATGTGTTGGCGGATCGAATCGGTTCGGCGGCGTCAGCCGTCTCAGCCGCGGGGCGGCTCTCGCGAGGCTTGCCGTGTTCGGCCGCCGGTCCGGAAGGGCGGGCGTCGGCGGCGGGCTGAGCCCGCCGGATCTCCCCGCTTGGCGGGGAAGCGCCTTCTCGGATCCAATCGCCCGCCCGGCGCAGGACTTCCAGCGACAGTCCGAAACCGTACACGGCAAAAAGGATAAGGGTTCCCGCCAGCAACAAGCCCTCCACCGGCGGAGACATCATCCCCCCAAGGAGAAAATGGATCCCCCAGCCGA
Organism: Anaerolineales bacterium; assembly: GCA_046260075.1. Taxonomy (GTDB): domain Bacteria; phylum Chloroflexota; class Anaerolineae; order Anaerolineales; family RBG-16-64-43; genus JAFGKK01. Next base: position 9,822 of record JBJYXS010000418.1, read on the forward strand.
TCAACCCGCCGCCGCGTCCCGATTCGGACTCCGCCAGGGTGGCCGCGGAGAGCAACGTGGCCAGCCCGAGGCCGGCCAGCGCGGCGAACTCCAGCGCGATCACGCGCGGCCAGGAGACGTTTTTCTCCCGGCCCAGGCGCCGCTGCAACAACCGGACGGCGGTCCAAAGCAGGGCCAGCGGCAGCAGCACACCGCCCCACCCCAGCCAGCGCGTCAACAGCGCGGCCAGGACGTTGGTGAGGGTCCCGTATCCAATTCCCAGGAGCGCGATCAGGCACAACAGGGCGAACAAACCCAGCAGGACGATGAAGACATCTTCCGCGTACGGCCGGATCACCAG
>JBJYXS010000419.1:0-1959 GCA_046260075.1 Anaerolineales bacterium
CGCACGTATTTGGGGAGCATGTCCCGGAGTACAACGACGGGGGGAAGGGAGGGGTCAGGGGTTCGCACACTTTCCGCAAGCCTCAACAACGGCTTTTTCCGCCGATTCCTGTATAATACCTGCGAAGAATGAAGAGGGGCATTCATGGGGAATGTGTTTCTGATCAGCGGGGATCCGACAACCCGGGAAGAAATCACAGCCTTTTTGCCAAAGGGGGTTGCTCTGGAGGTATTCTCCACGCCGGAGCAGCTTCCGCGTCCTTCCAACGCGCCGGGCGAAGGCGCGTATGCCGATAAGCTCATCCTGGTCGATCTGGCCACAACCCAAATTCCCGCCGCGCGGCTGGATCCCTTCCGCCTGGCGGGCATTCCGCTCCTGGCGCTGATCGCATCGCCCGGGGAGCGCGAGACCGCGCTCCTGGACGGGTTCGACGATTACGCGCTGCGCCCGCTTTCGGGCGCGGAACTGAGCCACCGCCTGGAACGCTGGCTGGGCAGGGAAGAAGCCGCCGAGGCTATCGCCGAACGCGAACGCCGGGCGGCCGTCGGGCGGCTGACCTCCTACTTCTGCCACGCGGTCAATAACTCGATCCAGACCATCCGCGGCGCGGTCGACCTGGCGCTCGAGGAGCCGGGCCTTGCCGGCGAGGTCGCCGAATACCTGGCGATCTGCCGCAAGGAGACCGTCGTGCTGGGCGCCAAGATCAACCGCCTGCGCGCGATCTACCGGCCCGATCCCTCGCCGCCGGAGAAGGCGGCCCTGGATGAGCTGCTGCGGGATGCGCTCAAGATGGCCGCCGACGATCTGATCCGCAACAACATTACCGTCAAAGAACAGATGGAAAAGCCGCCGCCGGCGGTCTTCGGGTCGGTCGACCGCCTGACGCTGGCCTTCCTGATGATGATCTTCTTTCTTTCCGAGGAGCTCGGCCGCCGGGGCGGCGGGGAGCTGCGCGTGGAGACCGGGCGCGAACGCGGGTTCGCGCAGGCGGTTCTGTGCGCGGTGTTCGGAAGCGGGCCGGCGGAGGGGGAGGGGCCGGAGGGCGTGCTGCCCGCCGGGCTCGAACCGGCCGAACGGCTGATCAAAGCCGAACGGGGCGGGCTGCTGGCGGTGCGCCGCGAAAGCGGGCTGTGCCTCGAGGTGCGGCTCCCGGCGGGCGGCGAATGACGGCCCAGCCGGCGGAGACCCCCCGCGTGTTGATCGTCGACGACGAGCCCGGCGTGCGGGCCGTGTTCGAAAAGACGCTCGCCTCGGAAGGCTACCTGCTGGAGACGGCCGCCGACGGCCGCGAGGCGATCAACAAGCTGAACGGCGATCCGTACGATGTGCTGCTGCTGGACCTCAAGATGATGCCGGTCAACGGCATCGAGGTGATCAACGCCCTGCGCGAGAAGGGATCCGACGCGGCGGTGATCATCGTCACCGCGCACAGCACCATCGAAAGCGCGGTCGAGGCGCTGCGGCTGGGGGCCTTCGACTACCTCTTCAAGCCCGCCGCGCCGGAGGTCATCCGCGAGCGGGTCCGCGAGGGGATCCGCTACAGCCGGCGGGTCACGCGCCGCTCGCGCCTGCTCGACCAGGTCGAGACCCTGCGCAGCAGCCTGCTGGAGCTGGAATCCGAGAACGGCTCGGGAGAAAAAGCCCGCGCGCCGGACAGGTTCCTGCGGTCCGGCGAACTGGTGATCGACAAATACCACCGCTCGGCCACGCTCGACGGGCAATTGCTGGAACTCACCACCGCCGAATTCGACCTGCTGCGGGTTCTGGTCGAGGCGGCCCCCGAGACTCTCTCGCCGCGCGAACTGGCCCGCCGGGCCCTGCAGTACGACGCGGAGGAGATCGAGGCGAGGCAGACGGTCAAGTACCACGTCCACCAATTGCGCCGCAAGCTGGGCGAGGACCTGCGCTCCCCGCGCTACATCAAGACCGTGCGCTACAAGGGATATTTCTGGGGGGATG
>JBJYXS010000420.1:0-3901 GCA_046260075.1 Anaerolineales bacterium
CTGCGTTCAAGGCCCTGGTCACCGAAGGCAAGGTCTTTTCGGTGATGGGCGCCTATAACCGCACCAACGGCGAGGCGTGCTGCGCCAGCCCGACCCTCCTGCAGCAGATCCTGCGCGAGGAGTGGGGGTTCGAAGGCTACGTTGTCGCCGACTGCGGAGCGGTCGACGACATCTGGTTCAACCACATGCTGTTTGGGACCGACGTCGAAGCCGCGGCGGCGGCCGTCAAGGCGGGCTGCGACCTCGAGTGCGGATGCACCTACGGCATCGCCTGCATTTACGGGACGCTTCGCCGGGCGGTCGAGAAGGGGTTGTTGGAGGAAGACGACATCACCCGCTCGGTCAAACGGCTGATGACCGCCCGGTTCAAGCTGGGGATGTTCGATCCGGAGGATCAGGTGGCTTACGCCCAGATTCCGGCCGACGTCGTCGATTCACCTGACCATCGCGAGGCGGCGCTCGAAGCGGCGCGCCAATCGCTGGTGCTGTTGAAGAACAAGAACGGGTTCCTGCCGCTGGAAAAAGAAAATGTGAAATCGGTCGCCGTCATCGGCCCGAACGCCGACGACACGCTGGTCCTCAGCGCCAATTATTGCGGAACGCCCGCCGAACCGGTCACCGTATTGGCCGGCATCCAGGCGGCCGTTTCCGACGACACCAAGGTCACCTACGCGAAGGGGTGCGACATACTCGACGCGAAGGAAGACGGATTCGACGATGCGATCCAGGCGGCCCGGTCGTCGCAGGTTGCGGTGGTGGTGATGGGCCTTTCGCAGCGCTTGGAGGGCGAAGAGGGCCAGACCGAGGGCAATATCCCCGGCCAAAGTTCCCTGGGGGACCGGATGAGTCTCAGCCTGACCCCCATCCAGCAGAAACTGCTCGAGGAGGTCTACGCGACGGGCACGCCGGTCGTCCTGGTCCTGCTCAACGGAAGCGCGCTGGCCGTCAACTGGGCCGACTCTCACGTTCACGCAATCCTCGAGGCGTGGTATCCCGGACAGGCGGGCGGCGAGGCGGTAGCCGAGGCGTTGTTCGGCCAAACCAATCCGGGCGGCCGGCTTCCGGTCACGTTCTACAAATCGGCCTCCGACCTGCCGCCCTTCGAAAATTACGACATGGAAAACCGCACCTACCGGTATTTCTCCGGGGAGGTCCTTTACCCGTTCGGGTTCGGGTTGAGCTATACGACCTTCGCCTACCGGAACCTGGTGATCCAACCGGCAACCGTTACGGCGGGCGAATCCATCACCGTCACCGCCGAGGTGGAAAACTCCGGGGAGCGGATGGGCGATGAGGTCGTGCAGCTTTACCTGAAAGACGTCGAAGCGTCGCTTCCCGTCCCGCGGCTTTCGCTGCAGGGGTTCGCCCGCATCCGCCTGGAGCCCGGCGAGAAGCAAACCGTCTCTTTCACCTTAACCCCCGAACAGATGATGCTGGCGGATGAAGGCGGCAATTGGGTGCTGGAACCGGGCGTGTTCACCGTTTGGGTCGGTGGAACGCAGCCCGATCCGGACGCCGCCGCGCAACCCGGTAACATTCTCGAAGGGACGTTCACCGTCGAAGGCTGAGAGGGAATTCGGCGGAGATGTGTCCGCAAGAGGGCAGCGAGACGGGTGCATGAAGCGAAGCCATCGGCGCCCGGTCGGATTCGGCGGGAACGGCGGATTTGACCGGGCGCTTGCCGGTTGCATAATAGGAGGAACAAACTGGAAACGGGTTTGCAATACCCCGGGAAACAACGCCGATGAGACAGGAACGAAAGAGGATTTTCGGGCTGTGTTTCCTTTTGCTGGCGGCGCTGGCGTGCGGGCGGTCGGGCTCTTTCACACCAGCCGCCTCCGAGCCGATGCCGGCCGGGGAAATCCAGCGCGAGATCCGGCACGACGGCCTGGAGCGCAGCTATCTCCTGTATATACCGGCTTATCTCCCGTCGAATACGGACGTATCCTTGGTGTTTGTCTTTCACGGCGGGACCGGAAACGCCAAAAGCGCCGTCCGCATGAGCGGCTTCAACGAACTGGCGGATCGGTACGGCTTCCTTGCAGCCTATCCCAACGGGACCAATCGGCTGGGCGACGATTTCCTGCTTACTTGGAACGCCGGCGGTTGCTGTTCCTACGCCCAGGAATCCGACGTCGACGACGTCGGATTCGTGCGCGCTGTCGCGGCCGACGTGCAGTCGACGTTCCCCGTCGATGATCGGCGGATATACGCCGCCGGTATGTCGAATGGCGCCATGCTCTCGCATCGGCTGGGATGCGAAGCCGCCGACCTGTTCGCCGCCGTGGCGCCGGTGGCGGGCACGCTGAATTTTCCGGCCTGCGATCCTTCGCAGCCTGTATCGGTCATCGCCTTCCACGGCACCGCCGACGAGCATGTCCCGTACGAGGGCGGGTACGGGCCGCAGGCCCTCGTCGATGTGGACTACGCCTCCGTGGCGGACAGCATGGCGTTCTGGGTTTCGGCCGACGGGTGCCAAGGGAATCCGCAAACGGATTCATTCGAGGATATCCGCCATGACATTTGGTCCGGATGCGCGGATTCCACCGCGGTGGAACTCTACACGGTCGTCGGCGGCGGGCATGCCTGGCCGGGCGGTCCGAGCGGAGAGGCCGGGCGGGAAGGCGGCACCACAACCATCGACGCCACGCAGTTGATCTGGGAGTTCTTCGCGGCCCATTCCATGGCGTAAAAATAAGGAATACTGTGACATCGGGCGGCCGGCGCTCATTTCCGGCGGCAAGGCGGATGGATACCGCCCGGAAGAGGAAAAAATGGCAAGCGGCATCAGCGTTTTTTTTAAGTTATTCCTTCGATTCCAGCGGCTTATGCAACGGAATGCGGATATTCACGCCGTACGGCGTTCTTCGGCGCATGCGGAACGGTTCTACAAGCTGCCGAAGGGCGTGCGCCGCGAAACGGCAGCCTTCGGGAGGGAAACGCGGGAATGGCTGATCCCCGAAACCGTGGCCACCCCGCAGGTGCTGTTCTACATCCACGGCGGCGGATTTGTATTTCCGCTGTACCAGCCGGGCCGCTGCACGGTGGCGCAGCTTGCGCGGACGGCGGGCGCGCGCGTATTCATCGCCGAATACCGGCTGGCGCCTGAGCACCCGTTTCCGGCAGCGGTCGAGGATTGCGTCCGGGATTACCGTATGCTGATCGACCAGGAACGCATACCGCCGGAGGAGATCGTCTTCGCGGGCGAATCGGCCGGTGGAAACCTCGTCGTCACGACCCTCCTGGCGCTGCGGGAAGCCGGCGAAAAACGGCTGCCTTCGGGGGCGGTCTCTATCTGCCCGGTGATGACGTTCGAGGGCGAGGGCACCTTCCGCACCGCGGACGACCTGATGCTGGATACCGGATTCGTCATGCGGATGCTGGACGCCTACCGCGGAAATGCGGATCCGCACCATCCGCTGCTCTCGCCGGTCTATGCGGATCTCACCGGGCTTCCGCCCATCCATGTCCAGGCCGGCGAATGCGAAATCCTCCGCAGCGGTGTGGAGATGTTCGTTGCGCAAGCCGAGCGGGCTGGGGCGCCGGTTTCGTCCCGGATTTGGCCCGGCATGTGGCACTTCTGGCATCTGTTTGCGCCGCACCTGCCGGAGGCGCGCGAGGCGATCGAGGAGATTGCATCCTACATGAAATCCCTCCAACAGCGCAGCCCGGCCTGAACCTTCACGGCTGCGGCCGGGCTTATGGAAGGAATTTCTCTGGACGGTTTTTTCCAGTTGATGTGGATTGGGGAAGAAAATACCGTACATCGATCCGGCCGGGGCGGGAGCAAACCGGTGGCAAAGGTTCCCGCCCCGGCCGGCGTTGTTCCGCGGTCAGGAATTGGCCGGAATCCGTTGGAACGGATCGGCGCTCAGCATCAGCCGGGCGAATTTGGCGTGGA
>JBJYXS010000421.1:0-2707 GCA_046260075.1 Anaerolineales bacterium
CATCGATCGAGGAGAGATCCTCCCCTTCGTATTCGCCGATCTCCACCGGCGGCAGCCGCGAAGTCATCTTGGGTTCATCCGCGGTACCGCATGCCGCCAGCAGCAGGCTTCCCGCAATCAGAGTAAGCGGAATGTAACGATGGTTTTTCATAGCGTTAACCTTCCTTCTTTTTTCCTTCCTTCCGACGGCCCCAAACGGCGATCCCAACATGGACCAGAAGAAGCAGGACCATCGGCAATTCGGTGTAGGCATGCAGACGCTGGGCCACGGCCTTATTCAGCAGGTTCAACGTCAGCGGCGTAACGATGCGGAATTCGGCGATCCCATATCCCGTCAAGAGGGTGAACAGCAACAACGCCAAAGCCAGCCAGCCGCATACCCGGCCGAAGACTCGAACAGCATTTTTTCCTCTTTTTTCGGTTTTCATCGTCGATTCTCCAATATAATCATAATTCAGGTCCAATAAGTCTGCATTAATCAGATATTAGCAAAAAAGACCAATTATCCTCCTTTTTTTCGACATGGACGATATCCCACCCGGCGGTCCAGATCGTGTCCAATAGCCATTGCGATTTCCCACCGTATGGACGACATGACGGCTGCGGCCTTCGGTTTCTGCCTTCTTCGCCCGAACCGGATCGGCGAGCGGCAAGGCGCTCCGGATTCCTCCGAGCCCGAACAGTGCGAGGTAATCCGCCGCGTAGTACCTTCGGTGGTCCGCCGCAACGCCGGCCGCATCTGCGATTACAATAGGAAAACATCCACCGGCGGAACACCCGCCGCTATGAGACCACCTGCCATGGGAGGACCGCATGCCATCCAAATCGCCGTTTCTTTCCGTTTTCGAACTCGGCACGCCCCGCAGCGAACACTCCGTCAAGATGCTCAGCAAACTGGGCAACGGGATCCTCGGCGTGTTGCTGGTCGGTTTCGGCCTTGGGGTGCTCCTGTTCGGTTTATACGGAGCCCTGGTAGAAATCAACCGCGACCTCGGCGCCGCCCTGGGCGTCGCCTGCCTGCCGGGGCTGTTCGCCGTGACGTGTCTGGTCCTCGGCGGATGGGCTCTGTACAAAACATGGAACAACTGGGGTTCGGCGGCGGCGGTGTTCGACCGCGGTCTGGCAGTGGCCAACTTTGAGGACGTCCGCCAGATTCCATGGGAGGAAGTAACGGCGATCTGGCAGGAAGTCACCAAACACTACTACAACGGGGTCTACACCGGCACCACTCACAAGTACACGGTCCAGCTGACGGACGACACCAAGTACAAATTCGACGACAAATACAAGGAAGTGGAGACTCTGGGCAAGGCGATCCAGACCAACGTCACCAACACGTTGTACCCGAAGTATGTATCGGCGCTGAAGGCCGGCAGCCGGCTGGAGTTCGGGCCGCTGGCCCTGGACCGGAACAAGATTTATTCCGGAAAAAAGGAACTGGATTGGAGCGAGGTCAAGTCGATCCGCATCCAGAGCGGGTTCATATCGGTCAAGAAGGACAAGGGCTGGTTCCGCTGGGCCGGCGCCCGCGTCCCCCAGATCCCGAACTTCTTCGTCTTTTATGCCTTGTTGAAGAATTTCACCACGGTGGAATAAATACCCATTCCAAAAAGAGCATTCCTGCCGGCGCCGACAGAGACGCGCCGGCAGGGATGCTGCATCTTTTCCGCAGCGTGTGAAAGTCATTTCCATGCGGGAAGTCTGCTGCACGTATTACTGTAGGGACGGGGGAGGAGCCAGAGGGTCCGAAGAATTTTTCCACACATTCCATTCGTCGATCAATATCCCCAACGATCCTATATATAATCCCCCTTGACTCTCCCCCTGCGGGAGGGTGTACAAAGACGCACGAGGCCTCAGATCCCGCGCTCGAAAGGAAATCCACCGCCGGACGCGGGGTCCACTCGACCGTACGGAGAACCGCATGATCAAAATCGGAGATTTTTCCAAACTCAGCCGGATCTCGGTCAAAACGCTGCGCTATTACGACGAAGTAGACCTGCTGCAGCCGATCGAGGTCGACCGTTCCTCCGGGTACCGCTACTACTCGCTCGATCAGCTCCCCCGGCTGAACCGGATCCTGGCGCTCAAGGATTTGGGCTTTTCGCTGGATCAGATCGCCCGGGCGCTGGAAGACGGGATCACGCTGGAACAGATGCGCGGGATGCTGCGGCTGAAGCAAGCCGAACAGACCCAGCGCGTGCAGGAAGAGCAGGAGCGGCTGATCCGGGTGGAGGCGCGGCTGAGACAAATCGAGATGGAGGCCAACGTGGCGAAATACGATGTGGTGATCAAACCGCTCGACAAACAACAGGTGGCGTCGCTCCGCAAACAGATCGGCACCCCCCAGGAGATCGGGCGCATGTTCGAGGAGATCTTTGGATATCTGGGCCGGATCGGGGTCCGCCCGCTCGGGCCGTCCTGCGGCATTTGGCACGATTTGGAATACAAGGAAAAGGACCTCGATACCGAGGTGACCGTCCCGGTGGCGAAATCCTTCCCGCCCGGCGACGGCGTGCAGCCCGCCGAACTGCCGGCGGTCCCGGCCGCGGCCTGCACGATCCATCAAGGATCGTACGAAGGATTCTCGCAGGCCTACAGCGCCATCATGGAATGGATCAACGCCAACGGATACCGGGTGAACGGCGCCTACCGCGAGATCTACCTGCGCGGCCCCGGCCCGCAGCCCACCGACCCGAACGCGTAC
>JBJYXS010000421.1:2807-9177 GCA_046260075.1 Anaerolineales bacterium
ACGACATGCGCCGTTTCAGCACGGAAGACAAGTCTTCCTGGAAATGGACGATGATGATCCGCCAGCCGGAATTCGTTACCCGGGAAATTGTCGAGGCGATGCGGGCCGAGGTTGCCGAAAAGAAGGCACCTCCGGCCCTGCCCAATATCCGCTTCGGTTCGTACCGCGAAGGTAAGTCGGCGCAGATCCTGCACATCGGCCCATACTCCGCCGAGGGGCCGAACATCGCGAAATTGCACGATCATATACAACAATCCGGCCATGCCTTGCGCGGCAAGCACCATGAGATCTACCTCAAAGACCCGCGCAAGTCCGCACCCGAAAAACTAAAAACCATCCTTCGCCAGCCGTACGCATAAGGACCGGCGGCCGGATGAAAGGGAGAATGTGAAATGGCAATGCCGAAATGGCTTATCCGTCTGTTCGCCGAAAGCCTCGAAGGGTACGAACCGCGAATCGTCGATCTGGAACGCTCAATTCGGATCATCGGCATGGCGGCCGACACGAACATGGACCGGATCTACCGCGATGTTCCCGCCCTGGGCAAGGCCTTCCGGGACCACAAACGGCAACATCCCATCCCGGGCTGCAAGGAACCCTGGGGTTTCGCCGCGGTCAGCACGGGTTTTAATCCGGCCGTCGGCTCGTTTACGTACACGATCGGCGACGTTGTGAACAGCATGAAGGACATTCCCGAAGGCCTGATCGGATTTGAAATACCGGCCGGACGGTACGCCGTGTTCCCCGTGCGGCCGAAGAACCGCTTCGGGTGGGGACCGGCGATCGCCGACGCCAAACAGTACGCCTATGGAATCTGGCTGCCGCAATCCGGGTATGCAACGGGCGGCGTCATCGACGATTTTGAATACCACGACGAACGCAGCCTGCGCAAGCGGCGGCCGGAAATCGACCTGTATGTGGCGATAAAGGAAAAGCCGTAGAAATACGACCATCGACCATCGACACTCGGCCATCGCGCATCGAGTTAATGGACGATGGGCCATGGACGGCAGACGATAGCCCAGTCGACAATGCGATAGAGGTTCCACAGATATACCTGTCTGCAAGCGAATGCCGGGCGGCCCATAACCCCGCTCGGCATTCGCTTATGGACAGGGATGACTTTATGCACTCGCCGCCGTGTTTTCTTTTCCGTGGTCTATAGTCCCCCCGAGAAAGACACTCGGGGGCAGGCATCGTCCAGGGTCGGGTTTTTCCGATGGTCGATGGTCAATTTTTCCAATCCGAAATTAATCAGCAGACAGCCTACCCATCCATTTTGCCAATATCACCCTATATATGACGGAATCTGACATATACTTGTCCTACGATATGGTCGCAATTCCATTTCAATCACAGGAAAGGAACAACACCATGTCGTACCAATGCGAATTACTCGACCGGACCGAGCAGCCCGTGCTCTCGGTCCGCGCCCGGGGCGCGGTGAAAGACCTGCCGGCCATCCTGGGCCGTTCGTACGGGGCCATCGGCGCTTACCTCGGCCGGATGGGACAGATGCCGGCCGGTGCGCCGTTCGTGGCCTATCACAATCAGGACATGCAGGATCTGGATCTGGAAATCGGTTTCCCCGTGGCCAAGCATCTGCCCGGGCAAGGCGAGATCCAATCCGGAAAAATGCCGGCCGGCAAGGCGGCCACCTGCCTGCACATCGGCCCCTACGACAAGATCGAGCCGGCCTATCAGGCCCTCGGTCAATGGATGCAGTCGAAAGGATACCAAGGCACCGGGGTGTGCTACGAGATCTATCTGAACGATCCGCAACAGACGCCCCCCGAGCAATTGCAGACCCAGATCCTGTTTCCGATATTGTAGGGGCGGACGTCCGCCCCTACCCGACACGATCCCGCCGGAGTGGATTCCTCCCGCCGGACGGACCTTCCCATCATGGCGAATACCGCGACCCGTCTGATCAACCTCATCCTTCTGCTCCAAAGCCGGCCCAAGTGCAAGGCGGAGGAGCTGGCGGCCAAACTCGGTGTGTCGGTGCGCACGCTGCACCGCTACATCGCGATGTTGGACGAGATGGGGGTCCCCGTGTATTCCGAGCGCGGCCCCGACGGCGGTTTCTCGCTCGTCCGCGGATACAAGATGCCCCCGCTGATCTTCACGCCGGAAGAGGCGGTGACCGTCTGCCTGGGAGCGGAGCTGACCAAGGAGATGTGGGGCCAGCTCTACGAGGAGGCGGCCCGGGGCGCGGTCGCCAAGATCGAAAACGTCCTTCCCGACGAGCAACGGGACGAGGTGGCCTGGGCGCGCCGGTCGCTGGTGGCTTCGGGGCTGCACTATCCCGGCCTGGCGGACTGCGAGCCGATGCTTCAGACCCTGCGCGGCGCCGTCCGCGCCCAGAAACGCATCCGGCTGTTGTACCAGGGCGCCCAGCAGGCCGCGCCGATCCGGCGCGAGGCGGACCCCTACGCGCTGGCCTGCAGCCGGGGCTGGTGGTATGTGATCGGTTTCTGCCGGCTGCGCAACGATATCCGCTCGTTCCGCGTCGACCGGATCCGGGAACTGTCGGTTACGGAGGCGGGCTTCGAACGTCCCCCGGATTTCGACGCGCGCCCCTATCTGATCCCCGAACCGCGGGGGGCGGTCCTCCGGGCGCGGCTGCGGTTCAGCCCCGCCGCGGCGCACCTGGCGCTGAACACCCGGATGGGATGGGAAGCCGTGGAGCAGCAGCCGGACGGATCGGTGCTGGCGACCTTTTCGATGCCCGATCCGGTTTGGGCGGCTTCTCTCGCCTTGAGCTTCGGACCGGCGGTCACGGTGGAAGAACCGCCGGAACTGCGCCGCCTGGTCGGCGAGTGGGCCCGGGCCGTGGCCCAATCCTACGCCGGCGGCAACATCGATACCCAGGAGGGACCATGAGCGTGCTGGACCGGCTATCGAAGAACAAAGGAACCCTATCTTCCGCGCTGGGGAAAACCCTTGCCAGCCAAGTGCTCGCGGCAGACCGGATCGACATCCTCTTGGAATGCATCGGACGGGTTTGCCATCAGGCGCCCGATCCCCGGTTCCGGCACATCCGCGCCGGGGCGGCAAAAGTGGTCGAGATCGTCGCCGAGCAACGCCCGGCACTCGTGGCGCCGCATCTGCCCAAGCTGCTGCCCTCTCTCGCCGTCCCGGAAGCGCAAACCCGCTGGATGGTCATCCGCACGATGGGCTTCTGCGCCCGGGCCAACACCGCGGCGGCGCGGAAAGCGATCCCCTTCGCGGAAGAATACCTCCGCGCCAAAAAGGGGTTGTGCCTGACGAGTTCCGCCGACCTGTTCCTGGGGGATTTCGGGGCGGTATCGAAACGCTGCGCCCGGGAGGTGTTCCCGATCCTGGAACGGTCGATGAGAAAACCGATCCGCAACGAACCGGATTGGCTGCTGGAAGCCGGATATCACCTGTTCCTCAACCTCGGCGAAGCCGAACAGAAGGCGGTGCTGCGGTTCGCACGCCGCCACCGGAACGCGCCGCGGAAAAGCACCCAAAAAAGGGCCCGGATGATCTTGGAATTCGAGGATTAGCACGGCAGAAGCCGTCATCGGAACGACTAAAAAAGGAAGAACCCGAACATGAATTCCCGCGACGCCGATGCACTCGCCTCCCGGATCCTTCACCACATAGCGGAGGGACACCCCAGGAAGGGTCATGCGCTGCTCGCTCCGGTCCTGGCGGCAAAAACCCCCTTCCGCCTGCTGGACCGGATCGGCGCCCGGATCGGTGAAGGCCGTCCGCGCGACGTCAATCCTTTCCTCGGCCGGATCGGGAGCGGCAGGGCGATCGGCGCCTGGCCGCTGATCGGTTCCGCCCTGGCCGCTCAGCTGGATCGTGATGTACGGGGAGCGCTTCGTCGCTGCCGTGCGTTCATCATCCAGGGGGATATCTGGTATGCCGCCGATACGCTGGCCGAACGCGTGCCGGGCGCGGCGCTGGTCGCCGATTTCCCCCGGGCGCTTTCGGCGCTCAAGCCGTGGCGGACGGACCCGAACCGCTGGGTGCGCAAGAGCTGCGGCGTGGCCGTTCACCTGTGGGCGAAACGTTCGCGGGGCGAACCGCGCCACCTTCCCAAGGTAAAAAAGCTGTTGGCATTCCTCGCGCCCATGTTCTGCGAGGAAGACCTCGACGCGGTCAAAGGAGTCGGATGGGCGTTGAAGACGCTCGGCCGGTACTACCCCGAAGCGCTCTCTCCCTGGCTGGCGCGGCAGGCCGGGCGGGCCCGATCGTTCCGCCCGTTGATGCTGCGCAAAGCCGTGACCTACCTTCCCGCAAAGGACCGCGACAACGCGATCCGGGCGGCCCGCCGATGAACATCGAATTCCAGGAATATCGGACCAAGAAAATCCTCAACGTGCACAAGCACGTCGACGGCGGCTGGTTCTGGGACAAGTACAGCGCCCACCCCTACATCGGTTGTCGCCACGGGTGCGCGTTCTGCTACTGCCGCGGGGGCCACTACATGGGCAAGCGCGACCCCGATCGTTTCGACTCGCTGATCCAGGTGAAGACCAACGCCCCGGAGCGGCTGCGCCGGGAACTCGCCCGCAAAGCGCCCGACGTGATCGTCTGCGGGGATTGGCAGCGCCCGGCCGAGGAGCGCTACTCCCTTTCGCGGCGGATGCTCGAAGTCGTGCTCGAACTCGGTTTCCCCCTGCTGGTGATCGAACGGTCGCCGTTCCTGCTGCGCGACCTGGACCTGCTGCAACAGATCAACCGCCGGAATTGGGCCGGCGTGACCTTGAGCTTCAGCAACGTCGATCCGGCGTTGCGGCGCGCCTTCGAGCCGCGCAGCCCGGGGATCGAACAGCGGCTGCAAGCGATGGAGAAAATCGCCGAGGCCGGGATCCTGGTCGGTATGAACCTGATGCCGATCCTGCCGGTCCTCGGCGACGACGACGCGCACCTCGAGGCGGCCGTCCGCGCCGCCAAAGATCACGGAGCGGCGTTCGTCCTGGCCGGCGGGTTGACCATGGCCGGCGTGCAGGCCGAGCGATCGCTGGCCGCCGCCAAACAGGTGGACGGCGCGGCGGAAGCAGCCTGGCGGAAGTTGTACGTATGGCCCAGGGGCGGGCAACCCAACTACGAGCCGCCGCCTGAGTATGCCATCCGAATCGGCCGCAAGGTCCGCGCGTTGTGCGATCGGTTCGGCCTGCGGGACCGCATGCCGCGTCCGGCCTGGCCCGGGCTGCTGGCGGCCAACAAGCGGATCGCTGAAAGACTGTTCCTGAAAATCCACGAACTCGAACTGGATCGGGCGCCGCAGCACCGCATCTGGGCCTACCGCAAGGCGGCTTGGACGGTGGACGAATGGCCGGTCGGCATCGACGCTCTGTTCGCCGCCAAGGGCGAGAACGGCCTGCGGGATCTACCCTCCATCGGCGCGGGAATAGCCAAGGAAATCGGAGAATGGCTGAAATCAACCCCCTCACCCCATACCCTCCCGTCACTTCGTTCCGGGAGGGCCGGGGGTGAGGAAGGATATGAAAGGCGATCATGAAGAAAATGATCATCCTCATCGCATCCCTCAGCATCGTCTGCCTGGCGGTTCTCGCCGCCGGCGGATTCCTACTCTATCGATCGTTCACCGGGCCGATGTACCGGCCCGGGATGGTGCGGGAGGGGAAAGACCTGCGCGCGCCGCTGGATCCTCCGCCGCAAAGCGACGAGCCCGGCGTGTGGACCGTCGAGCCCGACATCCGCCTGCAGTATTTCTCGAGCGGCGACGGGAAAACGGCCCTGGTGCTTCACGGCGGTCCGGGATACCCGTTCCTCCGATCCTGGAGCGGCTTGCAGCCGCTGGAGGACTCGTTCCGATTCTTCTACTACGACCAGCGCGGCTGCGGCCGATCCACCCGCCCCTTCGACACCTTCACCTCGAAGAACACCTACGGGAACATGCAAACCCTGAACCGCACGCTCGGACTCGGCGCACAGGTCGCCGACATCGAACGCATCCGCCGGATCCTCGGGGCGGAAAAGCTTTCGCTGGTCGGGCATTCCTTCGGCGGTTTCATCGCCGCACTGTACGCAACGGAATTTCCGGAACGGGTCGAACGTCTGGTCCTGGTCTCCCCGGCCGACATGTTGGTGATGCCGCAGAAGCACGGCGGCATGTTCCCGCTTATCCGCGAGCGGCTTCCCGAATCCGAACGCGCCGGCTACGATGCCTTTATGAAGGATTATCTCGGCTTCCAGGAAATTTTCGGAAAAAGCGAAGCCGATCTGATCGCACTCAACAATCGGTTGGGGGAGTATTACGCACAGGTGTTTCCCGGCGCGACGCAAGACGGTCCGGTCGAACAGGGGAAGCCGGGCGGCTGGATGGTCTGGGGGATCTACCTCAGCCTCGGCCGGCATCACGATT
>JBJYXS010000422.1:0-3156 GCA_046260075.1 Anaerolineales bacterium
TCTTCAACCAATGGACCTACTTCGTCGACTTCGCCGGCAAATGCCGCTACGGCGGCGACAGCCAAACCCGGTTCGGCTCCTATCTGGGCGACTTCCTGTCGACCGTGCAGCCGGTCGACAACGTCTTCCTGCTGAGCGATACGATCTACTGGTACGGCACGCATCCATCGACCGACTTCCTCAGCGGCGGCAAGGCCGTGACCAACGTCCCCGAGGGCATCGATTCCGCATCCCCCGTCACCGGCGACATCATCATCGCCAGCCCGGACCGGATCGATGAGCTGTACCTCTGGATCCACGACCATCCGGGCGGCAAGCTGGAAGCCCGTTACGATTGCGATACGCTGTTCCTGCTGGCCTACCACGTCCCGTAGGGATCCCGGCCCGGAGATGGACGAGAGCGAATACCGCCTGATGTTCAGCGTGGAAGACACCCACTGGTGGTACCGCGGGATGGCTTCCATCACCTGCGCCCTCCTGGACCGGTGTTACCGTCCCGGCGGGTCGTTGCGCATTCTTGATGCCGGTTGCGGCACGGGCGGGGCGATGGCGGGTTTCCTTTCCCGCTATGGGAGGGTGTGGGGGATCGACCTGGCCGCCGAGGCATTGCGCTTTTGCCGGCGCCGCGGGGAAGCCCGGCTGGCGCGGGCCTCGGTGAACCGCCTTCCCTTTGCCGACGGATCCTTCGATCTGGCGGTTTCCTTCGATGTGCTCTACGAACGGGCTGTCCCTTCCGACCGGAATGCCGTGCGGGAAATCCGCCGCGTGCTGGGAGCGGACGGACGCCTGTTGATCCGGCTGCCGGCCTATGCCTGGATGCGCCGCTCGCATGATGCGGTCGTCCACACCCGTCACCGCTATACGCGCCGCGAGGTGGAGGCTCTGCTCGCGGCGGGCGGTTTCCGGGTCGAGCGGTTGTCGTACGCCAACGCCATGCTCCTGCCCGCCGCAATGCTGAAAAAAATCGGCGAGCGACTGTTCCCCCCGGAGAGGCCCCGCTCCGATCTCTCCATGGAACCCGGACCGCTGAACGCCGTTTTCTTCCGTATCCTTTCCGGCGAGGCGCCGTGGATCGCGCACTGCGGGCTGCCGTTCGGCCTCAGCGTCTTCGGCCTGGGGAGGGCGGCGTGACGGAAAAGCGGATTGCCGGACGGCGCAAACTTTCCGGCATCAGCGTGGTGTTTCCCACCCTCGACGACGGGGGCACGATCGGGAGCATGGTCCTGGCCGCCCGCGCCGCGGTGGAGCAATCGGCGGAGGAGTACGAGATCATCGTCGTCGAAAACGGCAGCCGGGATTACACCGCCGGCGTCCTTGCGGAGCTGGCCCGGCGGGTGCCCGAGTTGCGGGTGATCCGCCATCCCCGGCCGCTGGGATACGGCGGGGCCGTGCGGGCCGGCTTCGAACAGGCCGCCCAGGAATGGATCTTCTACACCGACGGCGACGCGCAGTACAATCCGCTGGAATTGACGCGGTTGGTCGAAGCCGCCGCCGACGGGGTCGATGTGGTGAACGGATACAAAATCCGCCGCCGGGACAGGTGGTACCGGATCATCCTGGGCCGGCTGTATCACTCGACCGTACGGCTGTTGTTCGGCTTCCGCCTGCGCGACGTGGATTGCGATTTCCGGCTCATCCGCCGGACGGCTCTGCAAAAAATCACCTTGCACAGCACATCGGGGATTTTCGCGCTGGAGTTGGTCAAGCGGCTGCAGGATGCCGGGTGCTCCTTCGTGGAAATTCCCGTCAGCCACTATCCCCGCCGGTACGGCAGATCGCAGTTCTTCCGGCTCGGCTCGTTGATCGACACCGCCCGGGAGCTTGCCGTTCTGTGGACAAGGCTCGTACTGCACGGAGATTCTTCATGACACCGCCGTCGATCGAAAACGGTTTTTCCGGCGCGCGCGTCCTGATCACCGGCGGGCTGGGGTTCATCGGCAGCAACCTCGCCCGGCGCATGGCCGATCTCGGCGCCGTGGTGACCGTCATGGATCCGCTGCTCCCGCAGATGGGAGGCAACCCCTTCAACCTCGACGGATACGAGGACCGGGTGGATGTGCATTCGGTGGACCTGCGCGACCGCTCCGGCTCCGCCGCCCTGCTTCGCGGAAAGGACTTCGTGTTCAACCTCGCCGGCCAGGTCAGCCACCTGTACAGCATGGAGGATCCGCTCTCGGATCTCGACATCAATGTCCTCGGCCAGTTGACCTTCCTCGAAAGCTGCCGCCGCGTTAGCCCGAAGGCCAAGGTCGTGTTCGCCGGCACCCGCCAGGTGTACGGCCCGCCGCACCGCCTGCCGGTCAAAGAGACTCATTCGATGAACCCGGTCGACGTCAACGCGGTGAACAAGCTGGCCGCGGAATGCTATCACCTGCTCTATCACCGGGTGTACGGGCTGCGGACCTCCGTGCTGCGGCTGACCAACACCTACGGCCCGCGGATGCGCGTCCGCGACAGCCTGAAAACCTTCATCGGCTTGTGGGTGCGGCAGATATTGGACGGCGAGGAAATCACCGTCTACGGGGACGGCAGCCCGCTCCGCGATATGCTGTACGTCGACGACGCGGTGAAGGCGTTCCAGCTCTCCGCCCTGCACGATTCCTCCGATGGGCGGGTCTATAACGTGGGCAGCGACGAAACCGTCAGCCTGATGGAATTGGCGCAGTTGATGATCGAGGTCAACGGCGGCGGCCGCATTGTCAAGATCCCCTATCCGGCCGACCGCAAGAAGATCGACATCGGTTCCTACGTATCCGATATTGCCAAGATCGGCCGCGAGCTGGGCTGGAAACCGGCCACCCGGCTCCGCGACGGAATGGCCTCGACGCTGGATTATTACCGCCGGAACCGGGACCTGTACTGGTGACACACGGATGATCCCCGTAACGGACCTGAAGCGACCGGAACAGGAAATCCGCTCGGAGATCGACGCCGCTCTGGCCCGGGTGGCCCGGCGCGGACGGTTCATCCTGGGACCCGAGGGGGAGGCGTTCGAGCGCGCCTTCGCCGCCTTCTGCGGCGGCGCCCATTGCATCGGAGTTGGATCCGGCACCGATGCGCTGCAAATCGCTTTGATGGCGTGCGGAATCGGGCCGGGCGATGAGGTCATCACGGTGTCGCTCACCTCGGTGGCCACGGTCTGCGCCGTCGAACGGA
>JBJYXS010000423.1:0-19898 GCA_046260075.1 Anaerolineales bacterium
CAACGACCACTCTCCGACGAAGACCGCGAACGGTTTGCCCGGCCCCTCCGGCTGCCGGAAGTCGGCGCGGAAGGGCAGGCCCGGCTCCGCAGCGGCAGCGTGCTGGTGGTCGGAGCCGGCGGGTTGGGTTGCGCGGCGCTGATCCACTTGGCCGCATCCGGCGTCGGACGGCTGGGCATCGTCGACCCGGACAGGGTCGAACGCAGCAACCTCCACCGCCAGATCGCACACGGGACGGCGGACGTGGGCACGGCCAAGACGGAGAGCGCCCGCCGCCGGCTGCAGGCGATCGATCCCCGGACGGCAATCGACGTATACGACATCCCGTTTTCGGAATCGAACGCCGAAGACCTGGCCCGGCCGTACGATCTCGTCGTGGACGCCACCGACAACCTCGCCGCGCGGCGCGCAATCAACCGCGCCTGCATCCGGCAGGGGAAAGTGATGGTGTATGGAAGCGCGCAGCGCTTCGAAGGCCAGCTGAGTGTCTTCGACGCTCAGTGCGGGCCGTGCTTCCGGTGCATTTTTCCCGGCTTCAAGGATTCTGCCGCCGTCGATTCGCCGGCTGAATCGGGCGTGTTCGGACCGATCCCGGGGATAATCGGCACGCTCCAGGCCTTGGAGGCGATGAAGATCCTGCTGAATATCGGCGATGGTCTGATCGGACGGTTGCTGACGTTCGACGGGCTCGCCGGAACGTTTACGGAAATCCGCATCCGGAAAAACCCGCGCTGCCCGGAATGCCGCCGGACGGGATGAATCCCTCCAAACGTCCGCCGGACTTCCCGTGTTCGGGCGGTGGAAAGCCCAATGCAGACGGGAGTAGTTCCGGAGACAATCTCCAACCGCTTCCCCTCAGGGTAATTTTCCATCCGGAATTGGAAAAAGCCGTTTTTCCACAGAATTGCCGAAAACGACAAGCATTCCGCATGAAAACAGCTATTTTTAGGCCTTTGGGCCGTCATCCATTCGTATGGTAACCGTCAGGAAAGACCCATCCCCGCGTGCTATAATCCGATTCTGACAGGTGCGGGGAGCATACTTCCAACCCGCACTTTTGTTCTGGAGATCAAATTTGAACTTCCTCGTAACCGGAGCAGCCGGATTTCTGGGCTCGGCATTAGCGAATACATTGGTGAAAGCCGGGCATCAAGTCCGCGGTCTGGATGATCTTTCCACCGGCGATCCCAACCGTTTGAATCCCGCCGTCCTGTTCACACGCGGCGACGTGCAGGACCGGCCGAAACTTTGGACTCTATTGCAGGACGTGGAGTGCGTCTACCATTTAGCGGCCCGCGTCTCGGTGCAGGAATCCATCCTCTATCCCCGCGAATACAACCTGGTCAACGTCGGCGGAACGGTCAGCCTGATGGAAGCCATGCGCGATGTGGGCGTGCGGCGGGTGGTGTTCGTTTCCTCCGGCGCCGTGTACGGCGAACAACAGGAACAACCCGTCAAGGAAAACGCCACGCCCAACCCGGGATCCCCCTATGCGGTCTCCAAACTTTCCGCGGAATATTACGTCCGCACGATCGGCGCCCTGTGGGAAATCGAAACCGTGATCCTGCGCGTGTTCAACGCCTATGGGCCGGGTCAGCCCTTGCCCGCAGCCCATGCCCCGGTCGTCGCCCGCTTCCTGCGCCAAGCGTCGGGTGGAGGATCCCTGGTGGTCCACAACGGAGGCCACCAAACACGCGATTACGTCTACCTCGACGACGCCGTGGAATGTCTGGCCGCCGCAGCCACCACCCCGGGCGTGGACCGGAAAATCATCAACGTCGGAAGCGGCGTGGAGACTTCGGTGCTTTCCCTGGCGGACCAAATCATGCGCCTGGTCAAACAAGGCGAGGTGCTGAAAACCCCATACGAGGAAGGCGGGCTCTCGCGCATGTGCGCCGATCTCACCCTGGCCCGCGAAGTTCTCGGATACCGTCCCAAGTATTCGCTGGCGGAAGGTCTTCGCCTGACGTACGAACGCGACCCGCGTTTCCAACCCGTCCCCGTTCCTTAATCCCTCCGCCCGATGAGGATCGTCCGCACCGGGCCTGCCCGTCTTTCCCGCTCCTTCTTCCGGCAACCTACGCTCGCCGTCGCCCGCGCGCTGCTCGGCATGCGGCTGGTGAAATGCGAACGCGGCCGGAGGCTCTCGGGCATCATCGTGGAAACCGAAGCCTACATCGGCCGCGACGACCTGGGGTGCCACGCCAGCCGCGGCGGCCGTACCGCGCGCAACGCGGTGATGTTCGGCCCGCCCGGCCGCGCTTACGTCTATTTCACCTACGGGATGCACTGGATGCTCAACGTGGTGACCGAGCCGGAGGAATTTCCCGCAGCGGTCCTCATTCGTGCTATGATACCCGCCGAGGGCTTGGGAGCGATGCGGCGCCGGCGCGGCGAAGGCAAGCCCCTCGCGCGCGGTCCGGCGATGCTGTGCCAGGCGCTGGGTCTGACCGGACGCTTCAACGGATACGATCTTTGTGATAAAAAGGCTACGCTCTTCCTGGAGCGGGCTTTCCGCATTCCGGAAAACAGCGTGACCACAGGCCCCCGTGTGGGGTTATATACCGTGCCGGAACCCTGGAAAAGCATCCCTTGGCGGTTCCGCGCCGACGCCGACGCGTCGGCGGCATTGCGGTCCTTTGGATAAAAGGAAATCCACGCCCGGTCCCCACCGGGCGTTCTTGGGAGGAGAGCATGTCGGAGTCCGTTTCCTATCGGTCGGTCGTCCTGGTCAAACAGGTCCCCGACACCCACCATCTTTCCGGCGATATGATGACCAAGGACGGCACGATGAACCGCGCCGCCCTGCCGGCCATTTTCAATCCCGAAGACTTGAACGCCCTGGAGATGGCCCTTCATCTCCGGGAACAGCACGGCGGGACGGTGACGGTGATCACGATGGGACCGCCCAAAGCAGCGGACGTCCTGCGGGAGTGTCTGTACAGAGGGGCGGACCGCGTGATCCTGCTGACCGACCGGAAGTTCGCCGCCGCCGATACGCTGGCGACCTCCTACTCGCTGAAATGCGCCGTGGAAAAAAACGGGCCGTTCGATTTCGTCTTCTGCGGCCGGCAGGCGATCGACGGCGACACCGCTCAGGTCGGCCCCCAAGTAGCGGAGAAACTCGGAATCCCGCAAATCACGTACGCGGAATCCGTCCTCGAACTGAAGGGAAAAAAGGTCACCATCCAGCGGGCGCTGCAGGGCGGAACCGAGATCGTACGCTGCAGCCTGCCCTGCCTGATCACGGTCGTCGCTTCGGCCAACACACCGCGCCCGCCGTCGGCCCGGAAACGGATCGCCTACAAACTGGCCGCCACGCCGCTGGAACTTCCCGGGCTGCTCAAGCAATGGCCGGAGTTCGAAAGCGAGGCCAAGCTGCAGCAATACCTCGCCGACCGCCGGCTCGACATCCCCGTTTGGACCGCCGAAGACATCGGCGTGGAGGCGGACAAGATCGGCTTGGCCGGATCGCCGACCCAGGTGCATAAAATCAATGCCGTGGTTCTGGAATCCGCCGCCAGCAAGGACATCACTCCCACGCGGGAAGGCATTGCGGCGATGGTCGAGGAATTAATCAAAGAATATATCGTGGGATGAGGGATATCATGGCGGAAAAACAAAGCGTTTGGGTTTTCATCGAACAGAACGAGGGGAAGATCGCGGATGTCAGCCTCGAACTCCTGGGCAAGGCCCGCGAATTGGCGGACGAGCTGAAATATGAGGTCGCCGGCCTTCTGATGGGAAACGGCGTCAAGAAACTCGCCAAGACCGTGATCCAAAACGGAGCGGACCGCGTCCTGCTCGCCGAACACCCCGAACTGGAGATGTACCGCACCCTGCCGTACGCGCGGGTGGCGATCGACCAGGCGCGCCGCCGCAAGCCGGAAATCTTCCTTTTCGGCGCAACTCCCAACGGACGGGATCTGGCTCCGCGGATCGCCAGCGCGCTGCGCTGCGGCCTGACGGCCGACTGCACGGATCTGCAGATCGGCCCGTATACCGACCGCCGGGAAAACAAAACCTACGACCAACTCCTGTATCAGATCCGTCCGGCCTTCGGCGGAAACCTGATTGCCACGATCGTCAACCCCCGCACGCGCCCGCAGATGGCGACTGTCCGCGAGGGCGTCATGCACCGGCCTGTCCCCCAGCCCTCCCGAAAGGGCGAGGTGGAAACCCTCGAGCCGAAATTCCAGAAGGCCGATCTGGCGCTGGAGATCCTCAGCCGGTCCGTGCGCCCTTCCACCGTCCGCCTGAAGGATTCCACCGTAATCGTCTCGGGCGGCGCGGGCGCGGACGATCCCGACGATTTCCAACTCATCCGCGACCTGGCGAATATTTTGGGCGGCGAGGTGGGCGCCTCGCGGGCCGCGGTCGACGCCGGATTGATCTCCTCCGAACACCAGGTCGGCCAGACGGGAACCACCGTCCGCCCGCGCCTGTACATCGCCGCGGGGATATCCGGCGCGATCCAGCACCGGGCCGGTATGGACCAATCGTCGAAAATCATCGCCATCAACACCGACCCCGGCGCGCCCATTTTCCAGGTTGCCCATTATAAAATCGTCGGCGATCTGGCCGAGGTGCTGCCGATGATCATCCAATCCCTTCGCGAGAAAGCGAAATAACCGGGAGCCCGTCCATGACCGATAATTTCTTCCTCGACAACCCCGACCTGCAGTTCCGTCTCGAGCACTTGGAACTGGACGAGGTGGTGGATTTAAAGGAAAAGCACTACACCGAGACCGCCGACCACCCCACCGCGCCGCGCAATTACGCCGATGCCATCGACAACTACCGGAAAATCCTCGAGGTATTGGGGGAAATCTGCGCCACCCAGGTGGCTCCGCGCGCGGCCGAAGCCGACGAAGAGGGAGTGCACTTCGCCGACGGGAAAGTGGAATACGCCAAGCCGACCCGCGACGCGATCGAGGCGCTGCGCCAGGCCGAGCTGTTCGGATGCATGCTCTCCCGGGAATACGGCGGGCTGAATCTTCCCGAATCGATCTACCAGATGATGGTCGAGATCGTCTCGCGGGCCGAGGGCGGCCTGATGACGATCTTCGGGCTGCAGGAGATCGCCGCTTCGATCGAAGAATACGCCGGCGAAGAAGCCAAACAGCGGATCCTGCCCAAGTTCTCGCGCGGGGAGGTGTCCGGCGCGATGATCCTCACCGAGGCCGACGCCGGTTCGGACCTGGGTTCGGTGCAGACCCGGGCGGTCTATGATGAAGCGGCCAAGGTCTGGCGGATTAACGGAGTGAAGCGGTTCATCACCAACGGCAATGCGGACGTGGCCCTGGTGCTGGCGCGCAGCGAGGAAGGATCGCGCGACGGGCGGGGACTTTCGCTCTTCCTGGTCGAGCGCGACGAGTCGGTGAAGATCCGCCGGATCGAGAACAAGATGGGGCTGCACGCCTCCCCCACCTGCGAACTGCAATTCAACAATACGCCCGCCGAACTGGTCGGGAAACGGCGGTTCGGCCTGTTGCGCTATTCGATGGCCCTCATGAACGGAGCCCGGCTGGCGGTCGCCGCCCAGGCGCTGGGAATCGCCGAATCCGCGTACCGCGAAGCCCTGCTGTATTCCGGACAGCGGTGCCAATTCGGCAAACCGATCCGCGAACTGCAGCCCGTCGCCCGGATGCTGATCGGAATGCGCGGCGAGATCGAAGCCACGCGCGCCCTGCTGGCCGAGACCGGCCGCTGGGTGGACCTGCTCAAAGCCTACGAACGGGCCGTCGCCGACGGAACGGCGGAAGACGTCGCCGATACCCGCAAGCGGTTGAAGGCGGCCTCGACGCTGGCCGAAACGCTCACCCCGATCGTCAAGTACTACGGCACCGAGATGGGCAACCGGGTGTGCTACCAGGCGGTTCAGGTGCACGGCGGCGTCGGATACATGCGCGAGTTCAACGTGGAACGCCTGATGCGCGATATCCGGGTGACCAATATTTATGAAGGAACCAGCCAATTGCAGGTGGTGGCGGCGATCGGCAAACTGCTCGGCCATTCGCTGGATCCGCTGCTCAACGTGTGGACCGACATGGCGGCCGATTCCGACCTGGCCGAGGAAAAAGCCTCCCTCGAGCAAGCCACCGACCTGTTCCGCAAGGCGGTCGATCATCTCAAAGGGCAGGAACGCGAGGTCATCGATTTCTACGCCAGTGATTTGGTCGACATGGCCGCTTGGACGATCTGCTCCTGGCTGCTGCTGCGCGATGCGGGAATCCTTCCCCGCAAGAAGGATCTCTTCCGGGCTTATTTGGCGGACGTGCTTCCCAAGATCCGCGTTGCCGGCGAGACCGTCCTGGCCGGCAGTACCGCTGTTCTAAGAGCGAAGGAAACGCTGCTTTCCTGACGTCGCCCGGAACCTGTCCGGTATCCCACCGCGAAAAGTCGCATGCTGTGCAACCAATGCTGCCGGCGGGTGTTGAGCAGTTATGTTGACATTAACTGCGAGGGAGTGTATTTCGATGGGTTTGCTTTCCGGAAAAACCGCTTTGCTGTTCGGAGTCGCCAACGATCACAGCATCGCCTGGGGGATCGCGCAAGCTTTCGCCCGCGAAGGCGCACAGTTGGGATTCTCCTACGCCGGCCCGGCTCTGGAAAAACGCGTCCGGCCGCTGGCGGCTTCAGTAAACAGCTCCTTTGTCGAACCGTGCGACGTGGGGGACGACACCCAAATCGCCGCGGTGATGAAAAAAGCCGGCCGGGCATTCGGCGGGATCGACATCATCATCCACTCGATCGGATACGCGCGCAAGGAGGAGCTGGCCGGCCCGTACTACGGCACCTCCCGGGAAGGATTTCACCTGGCCATGGACATCAGCGTGTATTCCTTCACCGCCCTCGCCAAGGCCGCCCTGCCGATCCTCCGCGAAGGCGGATCGCTGCTGACGCTGACCTACTACGGCGCCCAAAAGGTGACTGCCAACTACAACGTCATGGGCGTGGCCAAGGCGGCGCTGGAAGCTTCCGTGCGCTACCTGGCCAACGACCTGGGACCGCGGGGAATCCGCGTCAATGCGATCAGCGCCGGGCCGATCCGCACCCTGGCGGCCTCCGGCATCCACGGATTCAGGGAAATGCACTCGCGCTTCCACGAAATCGCCCCGCTCCGCCGTCCGATCACGCTCGAAGACGTCGGCAACACCGCCGCGTTCCTGTGCTCCGATTCGGCCGGGGCGATAACCGGCGAAGTGGTCTACGTGGATTCCGGTTTCAACATCCTCGGCGTGCCCTCGCTCGAATCGGCGAACCCCGGGTGACCTTCCCGTGCGTTCCGCTCCGGCCGTGAATTCCCATTGGGGGAATTGCTGAACCGATGCGTGCCCAACTTCTCACGAATCCCGCACTGATCGAATCCCATCCGCTGAAAAAGGCGGAACTTCCCGACCCGCAACCCGGACGGGGACAGATCCTCATCCGCGTCGCGGCCTGCGGCGTGTGCCATACGGATTTGCACACCGTCGAGGGCGAACTCACCCCGCCGCGCCTGCCGGTCGTTCCGGGCCACCAGGTCGTCGGGCGGGTCGCCGCCCTGGGTTCGGAGACGGCCGGCTGGTCGGTCGGCGACCGAGCCGGCGCCTTCTGGTTGTTCCGTTCCTGCGGCCGGTGCGCATTCTGCCGGCGGGGGGAGGAGAATTTGTGCCCGGAGGCGGAGTTCACCGGCCTGCACCATAACGGCGGATACGCCGAATACCTGCTGGCGGAGGCGGATTTTGCGCTTCGGATCCCGGAGCGGTTCCGCGACGAAGAAGCCGCTCCGTTGCTGTGCGCGGGGATCATCGGGTACCGCTCGCTGCGCAAGGCGGAAATCCAGCCCGGGGATACGGTCGGCCTGTTCGGATTCGGAGCCAGCGCCCACCTCGCCCTGCAGGTGGCGCGGCATTGGGATTGCCGCGTGCTCGTGTTCACCCGCAGCGGGTCGCACCGCGAACATGCCCGCTCGCTCGGCGCTCAGTGGGCCGGCGGGGCCGAAGACGCCGCGCCGGCCGTGCTGGACCGGGCGGTGATCTTTGCACCGGCCGGCGCCCTGGTGCCCGCCGCCCTGGCCCATCTGCGGCCCGGCGGCACGCTGGCGATTAACGCCGTGTATATGTCGAACATCCCGGAAATGCCATATCCTGTTTTATACGGCGAACGGACGGTGCGCAGCGTCGCCAACGCCACGCGGCGCGACGCCGCGGAATTCCTGGCCCTGGCCGCAGAGATCCCCCTGCGGGTGACGGCGCGCACCTTCGCCCTCCAGGAGGCCAACCATGTTCTCCAGCTCATCAAGGATTCGAAATTGGACGGCGCGGCGGTGTTGGCGCCGGAGTAGGCGGACGGTCCTGCTGCTGGCGGCATCTTTCGCCCTCATTTCCTGCGCCCTGACCGCCTCCCAACTTCCGGCCGAAACACAAGCTTTCACACCCGCGGATCCTCCCGCCCGGGAGAATCCGCCGAAACCCGGATCGTCCGTCCCCCCGCTCTATTTCTTCTACGTCATCCACACGCACAGCTCCAGCGAGCACCTGCCGTTCACCGATCCCTCCCAAACGGTCGTCGATCCGGACGCGGCCGCGGGTTTGGAGCGGATCATCCGTTCCCTGCAGGAAACCCTCGACCGAAACGGGATCAAGGCCTCCTGGCACGTTACCACCTCGATGGCGAAGGGATACTGCACGGCGGGGCAGGACGATTCGATTTTCCACCGCCTGCAGCAGGCCGGGCACGAAATCGGCGCCCATGCTCATAACCGTGACCAAATCCACCCCGCCTACCTGGCGCTCACCCAGGAATGCGGCATCACGCCGAAGGTCATCTCCGGACTGCTGGTGGAGGCTTCCAAAGTGCCGGGACCGCTCGCCCAGGAGATATTCTCCGATGCCTTCGACCAGAGCGTGGCGTTGGGGATGACCCTGACCACCGAAAACCTGGCCCCCAGCGGCGGGAAAAACCCGCTGGCCGACGTATGCACCGCCTTCGGCGACGGAAACGACATGTGGGAAACCACCGGCAACCTGATGTTCCCCTGGCGGCCGGATTTTGCGGCCGGGAATGTGTGCATTCACAATCCCGATTCTCCGATGCTGCTGGTCAACCACGTTTCGATCGAGGTATTCCTGGAAGGGGGGACGAAACCGGATGTCCTGGGGGCGGATTCCTTCGCCGCGCTGAGAACCTACCTGGACGGTGCGCTGGCCTACATGGCCGCCGCCCGTCCGGCACGTCCGGCGGTGTGGGGATTCGTCACTCACATCATCGAGTACGCCCACGGCGACGGCACCTCCGGGCCGGACGCGGATTCCATCGCCGCACTGGATTCCTTCCTCGCTTATGTCGACGCCCTGCGAGAGCAGGGAAGCCTGACGGTCGCCACGATCAGCCGGATCGCGGAAGCCGTCGACGGCGCCCGGTAATCCAAGACGGGGGATAAATCCCCCTCGGCATTCCGATCAGAACGCCATATACTGATAAGCATTCATCATCCGAACCCGGCGAGGATGACATGATCCACATCGGTACATCGGGGTTTTCCTACAAGGATTGGGTCGGGCCGGTTTATCCGGAGAAGATGCCGGCCAAGAACTGGCTTGCCTTTTACGCTTCGCTGTTCTCGACCGTCGAACTCAACGTCACCTTTTACCGCCTGCCGTCCGTCAGCAACATCCAAGGCTGGCTGCGGAAGACCCCGGAGGATTTCCTCTTCACGGTCAAGGCCTACCGCGGCCTGACCCACGAACGGAAGGAACCGGATTTCGGCGCCTTCGCCCGTGCGATCCAACCGCTCGCCCAAGCCGGGAAGCTGGGATGCGTGCTGGCCCAGTTCCCCAACTCCTTTCATCCCGTTCCGGAAAACAAGGAGTATCTCCGGCGGATGCGGTCCGGGCTGCAGGATCTTCCCCTGGTGGTGGAGTTCCGGCACGCGGCCTGGTCGAAACCGGAAACCCTGGACCTGTTGCGCAGCCTGGCCATGGGGTATTGCTGCGTCGACGAGCCGCAATTGCGGGGACTCATGCCGCCGGAAGCGGTCGCCACTTCGCCCGTCGGCTACATCCGCTTCCACGGCCGGAACGCGGCCCATTGGTACAACCACAAGGATCCGGCGGAACGGTACGATTACCGGTATGCCGAAGAGGAACTCCGGGAGTGGATTCCGAAGATCCGCCGGGTGGAAGAGGGGACGGAAGAAACCTACGTGTATTTCAACAATCACCCGCACGGCCACGGTGTGGCCGGCGCCCGCGTGCTGGGAAAGCTCCTCAACATCGAACGCCGTGAGGAATGATCACTTCCGCATCGCCTCCAGGCGGGCCTTGGCGTCCGCCGCCTGCGTGAAGAAACCGTTCAGGGATTCGCAGCTTTCGAACGTTCCGCATTCGGCGCAGCTTGAGAATTTATGCTCCCGCGCGCACAGCCTCATCGGACAGACCCGACAACCCAGAAAGATCCGACCATCGGCGGCCCGGCAACCGTCACAGACCATCTCTTCGGCGCGCAGGTCGTTCCGTCCGGTGAATTGCGCATAGTGCTGGGACCATTCGCGGGCGGTTTTTTCCTGCAGCTCCCGGTCGCCGTTCTTCGTCGCAATGAACGTCGGGCATTCCTCACAATCCAATCCGCAATAAGCAATATTCGCCATTATGCCTCCTGTGTTGGTAATTTTCGACGCTTTTTTGCCGTTCGTAAAGGGGGATTTACCGTCCGGCGCCGCACATCAGCCCAATCGGCGGCCGTCCGTGACAACCCGTAATGGAAACGTTACAATCGGTCCATGACCCGGCGGATTGTCGTCGCCATCACCGGCGCGTCCGGCTCCGTGTACGGCATGCGGACGCTGGAGATCCTGCATTCCCTAACCATCGAAACCGATCTGATCATCAGCGGCGCCGCCCGGCGGGTAATGGAACGCGAAAGCGGCCTTTCCGCCGACGCGGTCTGCCGCTTGGCGACCCGTTTCCACCGCCCGGACGATATCCACGCGCCGATCGCCTCCGGATCCTGCCCCGTCGACGGTATGATCATCGCCCCCTGCTCCATTAAAACCTTATCCGCCGTCGCCCACTCATATACGGCTGATTTGATTTCCCGCGCGGCCGACGTATGCCTGAAGGAGGGCCGGCCGCTCGTGCTCATGGTCCGCGAATCCCCCCTCCACCTCGGCCATCTGCGGTTGATGGCCCGGGCGGCCGAATCGGGCGCGGTCATCTGCCCGCCGATTCCGGTGTTCTACGGCCGCCCGCAGACGGTCGAGGACGTGGTGGACGCCTCGGTCGGCCGGGCGCTGGCGCGGATGGGAATCGAGAACACCTTCTACCCGCGCTGGACGGGCGGCGATCCGTCCGGCGATGCGGCCGGCCCGGAGCGTTGACCGATGTCTTTCCGATCGCACCTCGACGCGCTGGAAAAAAGCGGCCGGCTGGCCGTCATCCGCGAGCCGGTCTCCAAACGATACGAAATGGCCGGGATTCTGAAAAAGCTCGAGCCGCGTCCGGTGTTGTTCGAACGCGTGAAAGAATCTTCGTACCGCACGGCCGGGAACCTCCTGTGCGGCAAGGAGCCGTTTGCGGAGTATCTTCAGATCCCGCCCGGGCGGATCATCTCCACCCTGTCGGATGCGATCGACAATCCCTCCAAGCCGGCCCTCTGGCGGGAGGGTACGCCGCCCTGCCAGGAAGTCGTCGACCGCGAACCCGATTTGGACAGCCTGCCGATCCTGTTGCATTGCGAGGGCGACGGCGGTCCGTACATCAGCTCGGGCGTCTTCCTGGCGAAACATCCGGATCACGGACAGAACGCCGATTTCCACCGGGCGATGCAATATTCCAAAACCGGGATGGTTATCCGGGTCGTCCGGGGCCGGCATTTCGACCTCTTCCTGGAGGATCGGAAAACCCTCGACGTAGCGGTGTGCGTCGGGCTTGGGCCGAACATCCTGGCCGCGGCGGCCACCTCGGTGGAGCTGGGCATGGACGAGTTGACGATCGCCAACGCCCTGGAGCCGTTCATCGTCGCGCCGGCCAAGACCGTCGATGCGCTCGTCCCGGCCGAAGCCGAATTCGTACTGGAAGGGACGGTCTATTACGACCGCCGCCGCGCGGAAGGACCGTTCGTCGACCTCACGGAAACGCAGGACGTCATCCGCAACGAGCCGGTGTTCGAAGTGAAGGCGGTCACCCACCGGCGCGACGCGATCTGGCAGGCTCTGCTGCCCGGCGCGCTTGAACACAAACTGCTGATGGGCATGCCGCGCGAACCGACCATCTTCCGTTCGGTGGCCCGCGCGGTGCGGTGCCTCGATGTCCACGTCAACCCGGGCGGCTGCTCCTGGCTGCACGCCGTCGTCCAGATCGATAAACGCTCGGAAGACGACGGAAAGCGGGCCATTGCAGCCGCCTTTGCAGGGCACCGCTCGCTTAAACACGTCTTCATCGTCGACGGCGACATCGACATCTACGACCCCCTCTCGGTGGAATGGGCGCTGGCCACCCGGTTTCAGGGCGATGCGGACATGGTCATCCTGCCCCGCGCGCCCGGTTCGTCGCTCGATCCCAGCAGCGAGCCGGATACCCACAATACCTGCCGGGTGGGCTTCGATCTCACCAAGCCCCTGAAAGCCAAGGGCAAAAAGTACGAAAAGACGCCCTTCCCGGACGTGGACCTCTCGCGGTTTGGGTTGTAGGATGAATCTCACCCCCGAAGAACAATCCATGCTCGCAGGCGGTCAAGGCGAAGCCGTCCGGACGGCGATGGAGATCCTCGCCGCCTTGGGGCGGATATACGGGGCGCGGCGGATGATCCCGGCGGGCTCGGTGCAGATCGCCGGCGTGAGTTACGACAATCTGGGCGACGCCGGTCTGGAGTGGCTGACCGAGATGGCGGACGGCGGAGGCCGGGCGCGCGTTCCGGCGGCGCTAAATCCGGCCGGCATGGATCTGAAAAACTGGCGGGCTCTGGGCATCCCGGCGGATTTCGCCGACAAGCAGCAACGGGTGATCGCGGCCTTCACCCGCATGGGCGTGACCCCGACCTGCACCTGCACCCCCTATCTGGCGGGTTTCCTTCCCGCGGCCGGCGAATCGATCGCCTGGGCGGAGAGCAGCGCGGTATGCTACGCCAACTCGGTGATCGGCGCGCGCACCAACCGCGAGGGCGGACCCAGCGCATTGGCGGCCGCGCTCACCGGCCGGACTCCGGAGTACGGCATGCACTTGGAGAAGAACAGGCGGCCGGATCTGACCGTCGAGGTGCGGGCCCGGCTTTCCGATACTTCGGATTTCGGCGCGTTGGGCAAGGTCATCGGGGAACGGGTGGAGGCCCTCGGACGCAGAGCCGTCCCCTGGATCCGGGGCGTGGACACGGCGGCGACCCTCGAGCAACTGAAATCGCTGTGCGCCAGCGCCGCCACATTCGGGGGATTGGCCATGTTCCACATTCCGGGCATCACGCCGGAATCCGCGGCGCATGCGCCGCCGGAGGAATCCGTCGCGGTGACCGAAGAGGAACTGCGGGCGGCGCGGGAATCGCTGAACGACCGTTCCGCCGCCGAAACCGATTTCGTCTCACTCGGGTGTCCGCACCTTTCCCTTCATGAAGTGGAACGCATCGCCCGGCTGGTGGACGGAAAACGGACGGCCAAGGAATTTTGGATCACCACCTCGAGGCCGGTCAAACGCGAAGCCGACCGGCTGGGATACACGAAGACCATCGAACGCAGCGGCGCCAAGTTTGCGGTCGATACCTGCTGCGTGGTGGCGCCGATCCGCGGACGATTCCGGACGATGGCCACCGACAGCGCGAAAGCCTGCTACTACGCAGCATCCAAAAACCGCATGGCCACCCGGTTCCTCGATTTCGACAGTGTCGTGGCGGAGGCTTTGGTAAAATGAGCGGCCGGAATCCCCCCGGACAGCATCGGGAAACGGTCCTCCGCGGACGGTCCGTGCATCGCGGACGGGCCGAGGGCGAAGCGATGGTGAGCCGGATGGACATCTCCTTCTTCGGCGGAGTGGACCCCGAAACGGGGACCGTCGTGGAACCGGGACACGATCTGGAAGGACAAAGCATCGCCGGCAAAGTGCTTGCCTTCCCGACCGGGAAGGGGTCGACCGTCGGATCGTATACGCTGTACCGGATGAGCAAATCGGGCAACGCCCCGGCCGCGATACTCAACGCCGAATGCGAAGCGATCACCGCGGTGGGCTGCATCCTGGCCGGAATCCCCTGCATCGACCGCCTGCCGATCGAACGCATCGCCGCGGGAGACCGCGTCCGGGTAGACGGCGCGGAGGGAACGGTGGAAATCCTCCGCTGACCCGTGTACAACTCGGGAAAAGAAAAACACCCAAGAATGGAATGAAAAACGGATTGAAACAATCGACGGAAACCCACTGGGCGGGCATACGGCGCTTCTGGAAGCTCTACGGCCGCACGCTGGCCCTTATCCTGGCAATGGCGGCGGGCTTGCTGATTCCGGCGGCCGAGGTGCTTTCCGGATGGCTCCCGTTCCTGCTGATCGGCATGTTGTTCCTGTCTTTTTTGGATATCCGCATCACCCGCGAGTCGTTCCATTGGAGCATGTTGGGAATCCTGCTGGCCAACCTGGCGATCCCGTCGGCCGTGTTCCTCCTGGCCCGCGGGTTCGATTCGCAATTGGCGCTGGTGGGCTTTTTGACGGCGGTCGCGCCGACCGCCACCGCGACGCCGGTGATCGTCTCCTATCTGGACGGACGGGTGGATTACATCCTGCCGGCCGTATTGCTGACCAACGTCGGGGTCGCGCTGATCCTGCCCTTCCTCCTGCCGCTGATTGCGGGCGCGACAGTGCACATCACCACCGCCGAGGTTCTGCCGTCGGTCCTCCTGGTGATGTTCGTCCCGCTCGGATCGGCGTTCTTTATCAGAAAGTTACTGCCCGCCGTCCAGCAGCGTCTGCTTCCGGCGAAGGTGCTCTCGTTTCCGATCTGGATGATGATGATGTTCATTGTTACCGCCAAGGCGTCCGCCTTCCTGCGGTCCGACACCGGAACGCCGGCGGGCTTGCTGTTCGGCATCGCCCTGCTTTCGCTGATAAGCTGCATCGCCAACTTCGTCGTCGGGGCGTTGCTCGGCGGACGGACGTTCCACCATGAAGCCTCCCAGGCGCTCGGGCAGAAGAACAATTCCTTCACCGTCTGGATCGCCCTCACGTACCTCCATCCATTGGCGGCGCTCGGACCGACCTTTTACGTGCTGTACCATAATATTTACAACGGATTTCAATTATTCCGTCACGGACGGATCCCGCCGGTCTCGCGGAGTGCCGCACATCCGCACGCCGCGCCGCAATCCCTACCCGGGCCGTGATATCCCCCCGATTTCAGGAGGAACATCCCATGAAAGATCCAATCAACCGAAGGAAGTTCCTGGGTTTGGCGGCGGCCGGTTTCGGTTCCGCGCTGCTGGCGCGTTTTCTCTCCGCCTGCGCCGGGCGGACGGGAGCAAATGGAACGGAGGGCTCGGCGCCTGCGACGCCGACCGCCGAAGCGACGGCAAC
The DNA here is from genome assembly GCA_046260075.1 of Anaerolineales bacterium. Classification (GTDB taxonomy): domain Bacteria; phylum Chloroflexota; class Anaerolineae; order Anaerolineales; family RBG-16-64-43; genus JAFGKK01. The sequence goes on from JBJYXS010000423.1 coordinate 15,527, forward strand.
CGTTTCCATCAGTGGACCTTCCCCATCTCCGCGGCCCACAGACGCCGCAGCGGCAACCTCAACTCAGACCCCGGAACCGGCCTACCTGGCCGTCGCGCACGGCGGCGACGATCCCGAGGCGCTGGTCCGCAGCGCCGTCGACGCGCTCGGCGGGATGCGGCGTTTCGTCCCCGCGGGCGCCAGTGTGTTGATCAAGCCGAATATCTGCACCGCCGATCGGTCCTACGAACTCGCCGCCACCACCAATCCGTGGGTGGTCGCGGCGTTGGTCCGCATGTGCCGCGAGGCGGACGCCGGGAGAGTCCGGGTGCTGGATTACCCGTTTTTTAAATCCTCGCAGGAGGCCTACGTCGACAGCGGGATCGGCGAGCAGGTCGAGGCGGCCGGCGGCGAAATGATCCTCACCTCGACGTCCTACACGGATTCCGACGGGGCCTACCGATGGGTGGATTATGGCAAATGGGTCGATGTCGAGCTGCCGGAGGCCAAACGGCTGAAGTCCGTCCAGATGATCGACGAGGTCCTCGCCGCCGACGTGCTGATCAACGTCCCGATCGCCAAGGACCACGATCTCACCCGGTTGACCCTGGGGATGAAGAATCTGATGGGCGTCATCCACAACCGGCCGGCGATCCATGCCTGGATCGCCGAGAAGCTGCCCGAACTGGCGGCGTTCCTCCGCCCGGCATTGACCGTTATAGACGCCGTCCGGATCCTCACCGCCTTCGGCCCGCGCGGCGACAAAACGAAGAACGACGTGGTGAAAACCGACACGGTGATCGCCAGCCACGATATCGTCGCCGCCGACGCGTACGCCACATCGCTCTTCGGCCTGAAGCCTGACGATATCGAATACATCGTCAAGGGCGCCGAGGCCGGCCTGGGGACGAACGATTTTTCCTCGATTCGGATTGCGGATATTCCGTTGGGGTGAGCGGAGCTAGGGCGTCCTGGCGGCCAGGTAGAAATAATCCCGCCCGGAAGCATACAAATAACGGTCGACGTTCTCTTCCATCTCCTCCAGCAAGGGCTGCGCCCCGGGACCGTCGGGGCCGAAGATGAACCGGGTGAACAATACCCAGAAGTGATTGATATCGAGCTGGATGGCGTCATGCACCCCGGCCCGCTGCAGCGCGCCGGCCAGGGCGGGCATGTTCAGGCTCCATCCGGCGACGTAATATACCGTCCGCCCGTCGTCGCTCACCCCGACGGCCGACCGCCAGGTGGTCATGTCGCCACTGAGGGAAGCCCCCCATAATTCCAGGGAATCTTCGAAGGCCTGCGGATTGATCGCTCCGTTTTCGACGACGATCGCTCCGTTCTGCCGGACGGTCGAGATGCCCTCCAGCGACGTCATATCGGATCCCCACACGCCGATCCGCACGCGGCCGTCAGGATAGATCGCCAGCGTTCCCAACCCGTCGACCATCGGCGTCAACACCTCGCCGTCCACCATCACGCCGAACAATCCATGGCGGGTCAGGAATCCGCCGTTGAACGCCGCCAGCAGAATCCCCGGCTGTTTATCCTCCCGGGGGATTATGCCCGACCGCTTTACGGGGATCTCCCCTTCGAAGTAGGGCTCTTCAAACCCCAGGACGTACTGCAGCCGGGAGGTGTCAAGATCCATCGCGACGACCGCGGCGATGGCATACGGCCTTTCCGCATCGGGTTGCAAAAATGTGCGGTAGGCGGCGGTCTCGCCCCGGCCATTCCGAATGTACGGCGTCCACTCGCCCTCGCCCGTCAACCGTCCGAAGGCGCGAAGCGGAGAAGGCGGCCATCGGATCGGGGTCGCCGAAGGTTGGGATGCTTCGGGCGTTGCGGTAGGTGCGGCAGCCTTTGTAACGGTTGGCATCGGAAAGGCGGTCGGCGGGGAGGATGCGACGGGCGGCGGCGTGGATGCGGCTGATCCCACGGCCCAGGGTGCCTCCGGTTCAGCGCCCAGCCGGTATTGCGCCTGCAGCAGCGCGTCCTGCATCTGGAATACCGCACCCTCCAGCCAAGCCACGGCCGGATCGCCGATCCATCCGCGCAAGATATCGGCCCCTTTGGCGCCCCAGGACGGACGAATCACGGCCATGAAGTACACCGCCGTGCAACCCGCAAGGATCAGGGCGGCCGGGATCATCAGAATCTTCCGCCGGCGCAAGGACTGTTTTTCCATGAAGTACCGCATCACATATCCGGAAGGATGGAAATACTTTCCGCGCGGATTATAGCATCGGCCGGGCACTTTCCGGCCGGCGTTCGCTCCGGAAAACGGAGTGATCGCGGGGATTCCGTACCGCGTGGATTGCCGCCGGGAAGGGTCCGTCATTGTTGCGGATTCCACAAGCTTCGGCGATAATAGGGGCCCGCCGGATTTCATCCGCCCAGGAAAGTAGCAATCATCCCGCCGGGCGGCTCAAAAACCGATTGCGATTATCTCCGAGTGCAATCGCGGGAATGCCGCCCGCACCGCCGAGAGGTCGATGAAGCCCTTATTTTCACAATACCGGATTCATATCGCTCAGTTGCGCGACGCCGCGTTAAAAGCCGCCGACCCGGAAGCCGCCGTGCTGCGTTCCATCACGCCCGACGACCTCACCTGCAAAGGCAGGATCTTCGTCGTCGGCGCCGGCAAGGCGGGCGCGGCGATGATTCGGGCCGTCGAAAGCCTCCTCGACGACCGGATCGCCGCGGGGGTCGTCAGCATGCCGCATCTTCCCTCCGACGGCGCGCGCCGCGTGGAACTCGTGGAGGGCGGCCATCCCGTTCCCACACCCGGCAGCCTTCTGGCGGGAGAGAAAATCCTCACCCTCCTGCAGACAACGACCAAGGACGACCTCGTCCTGGTCGTGCTTTCCGGCGGGGGATCCGCCCTGATGGAAGCCCCGCAATCCGGGTTGACGCTGGAGGACATCCAGAACACAACCGACCAGTTGCTCAAATCCGGAGCCGACATCAGCGAAATCAACTGCCTGCGGACTCCGTTGTCGAAGATCAAGGGAGGCGGCCTGGCCCGCGCGGCGTTCCCGGCCCGCGTGCTGGGGTTGATCCTCTCGGACGTGGTCGGCAACCGGCTGGAGACAATCGCCTCCGGTCCGACTCTCCTGCGCACCTATACGGAGAAAGAGATAAACACCGTCCTTGAGAAATATTACCTCCGGGATACGCTCCCGCTTCCGGTGCTGGACCGCCTGAACCGGTACATGCGGGAGGCGCCGGATGCGGCCCAATCCGGCGGCCGGGTGGAAAACCGGATCATCGCCTCGAACCGATTGGCCGGTGAGGCAGCCGCCGCCGCCGCGCACCGTTTGGGATTCCGGATGGCCAGCTTGGCCGACGATTGGCAGGGTTCCGCGCGCAGCGCCGGGAAGCGGTTTGCCCAACTGCTGATCCGGGAAAGCGGTCGGGGACCGGCCTGCTGCATCGCCGGCGGGGAAACCACAGTGGCCATTCACGGCGGCAGCGGCAAGGGCGGACGGAATCAGGAAGCGGCCCTGTCGGCCGCGATCGCCCTCGACGGCAAGGACGATATCGCCCTGGCGATGCTGGCCACCGACGGCATCGACGGGCCGACCGACGCGGCCGGCGCGATCGTCACCGGCAAAACCATCGAACGCGCGCGGCGGCTGGGATTGGATCCGCTGCAGCACCTCGAGGAACATAATTCCTATCCGTTTTTCGGCAGCTTGGAGGATCTCCTGATCATCGGCCCGTCTGGCACCAACGTCAATGATTTATTCTTTGGACTGATCTATTCGTAATCTAGACCGAGGCGGTCTTAAAGACCGCCTCGGTCTACACGAAAATCTCCCGTATCCCCGGCAGCATCATCCGGTCGAACATCTCCTGCATTTCTTCCGGAGAATGCGGCATTTTCTTTTTAATCCACCAATTCAACAGAGCCGTCGCCGCTCCGGTAAGCATCTCCGCCGCCGCCGGATAGGGAACCGGCGGATCGCCGTGTCCGGCCCGCCGGGATCTCAACTCCCGTTCGATTCGGCTTTTCCAGTAGGTTTGCCCGACCGAGAAAAGGTATTCCCTGCCCCGCCCGCTTTGCCATATCCCATAGGCGGCCGACTGCCCCTGCAGGCTGCGGAACAGCCCGGCGATGGGGAAAATCGGTGTTTCTTTCCCCTCCTCCGTCTTCACCTCGCGGGTGATCGAATCCATCATCTCCTCAAGGATATCCTGCGCGGCCTGTTCTTTATCCGTGTAGTGGGCGTAGAAGGTGGAGCGGCCGACGTCGGCGCGGTCGATGATGTCCTGGACGGTGATGTCTTCATAGCGCTTGGCGTGCATCAGGTCCGCCAGCGCCTGTTTGATCATCCGGCAGGTGCGCAGGACGCGCCGGTCCGCGGATTCCGGCTTGGGTTTCGGGCCA
>JBJYXS010000424.1:0-1804 GCA_046260075.1 Anaerolineales bacterium
TCATCTCGCATTTCTCACACCGCGCCTATTGTATCTTTTTCCGGTCCGGCCTCCCATCCCTGTGAGAGAGGGTCGTAACACCCGCAAATGGGATTCTTCTCCATCGGCGGCTGGAAACCACTTGACATATTTCATCGGCATGCGGATAATGTTCTTTCCACTCTAGTGGGAAGAGGGAACCCAGTGCCAAATTCAATTGCTTCGTCACCCCATACCCTACGGCAGGCAGCGGCGGATGATGCCGGTCCGCGACGCCCGACGGCGATCCTTGCCGGGGGTGAACAACTTATGCTGTTCCTTCTGTTCTTCGCCTGTTCGACGCCGTTGCGGATCACCTATAATTCTTTTTCGATCGGCGTTTCGCAGCTGGCCGCCTATGCCTTCATCCTCTGGCGGGCCATCGCCGGCGGGATAAAGCAAGAGAAGGCGGAACAAAACGCCCGCTGGCTGATCCGCGGGATATCCGCCCTTGCCCTCTTGGCGGGTATCCTCTTTTTGCTGTCCAGCAATTGGGACATGCGGCGATCGATGGCCCTGGATTGGCTGGCAGCCGGGTTGGTTTTTCTGTGCCTGTTGCGTTCCCCCATAGCCGATTGGAAACGGATGGCGTGGCTTTTCGTCCTTGCCGCCTTGCCCAATGTGATTCTGGGCGGGTTGCAACATATCGCCGGGATCGGATTGGCACCGAAAGATTTTTCGGGTTGGGGAGCGGACGCGTCCGGATCCCCCGTTTTCGGTTTGTTCCAACATTCGAACGACCTGGCGGTTTTCCTGTACTGGCCGTTTCTTGCGGTCATCGGACTGGCCTATGCCTGCCGCGGATGGAAACGCATAGCCTCCATCGTTCTTGCCGCTTTCTTCGGCCTCATCATCTACTGGACCATATCCCGGAGTATCCTGATTACGCTGCTCCTGCTGGTCGTTCTCTTCCTCTTGGTCAGCCTTCTGCCGCAGCGGAAGTGGTTCGCGCGGGTATGCGCAGCAGCCTGCGCGATCGGATGCCTGGGATTCGTTTGGATCGCAGCGACGCATTCCACAGCGGAAATCAATACCATTCTCAGCGGGCGGTTGGATCTGTGGAACCGCACGGCATCCCTCATCGGGCAAGATAAATTGCTGCTCCCCTTGGGATACATCGAATTGCCTCCCGAGAATACACAGATATATTGGATTCCGCATAATATCTATCTTCTGTTTTGGATCCTGTACGGCTGGTTGGGGCCGATTCTGCTGGCCGGGGCAGGCATCCTTTTACTGCGTGCCGGTTGGATTCGATATGAACAGCTGCGGTCTCAGAAGCCCGCGGTTATTCTCTGGTTGGGGATTGCGGGGATTTTTCTCATCGACGGAATGGTAAGCTTGTACTTCCACGAAGCCTATTTCATTCTCAACGCGGTTTGCATCATTGCGATCTGGATGCTTCAAATAACATCCATCGATTCCGAACCGGGCGCAGCTTCGACATCCGCCGCCGGGTAGGATGTCCCGCCCAGCGGTTCCCGGTCCGCTGATCCCATGTTTCGGCGAATGGGTTTCCCAGCGGGATGCAGCGGATTCCGCCGCCGGTCGGGTGCGTCCGGTGTCTACCGGACGCCTTCGCTGGGCCAAGGCGCGCTTCCGGTAACGGGCAGGATCACCCTCCCCCACTCCGCCGAAAATGACGGGTGAATAATTGCGCCCCGCCCCGAAAACCTTTCGTGCGTATCGCGCTTTGCAGTTTGCGTCCATTGTGAAGCAGGATATATGCGTTCCGGCATAAAACAAAAGCCGCCGGATTAATGTTCCGCGCGGCAACGACGCCGCG
>JBJYXS010000424.1:1814-6564 GCA_046260075.1 Anaerolineales bacterium
GGTATAGATGCTGTCCCGCGGATCTTTCCCATGCTGTTGCAGGGATGTCTGGGCGTGGTGGATCCGTATACTGGCCAAACAGCGGTCCAGGCGTTCCAGCGGAAGAAGATGCACAACCCGCACCAGCCATTCATAATCCCCGACGTACCGCAAGGCGGGATCGAACAACAAGCCGTTGTTCAATAATTTACTTCGGTTGACATATAGGGAACAATGCGAGATGTTGTGAAGATAAGCATAGTACCGGAGGGGCATGGTCTGAAAAGGGGGATCGGAGTAGTGACCGCCCATCGCATCCACGCATTGCACCCGGCCGACGACGCCGTCGAGTTCGGGACGACTCCGGAGAAACTCAGCCGCGCACCGGCACGCACCGGGGCTCACCATATCATCCGCGCTGACGAAGCAGATCCATTCCCCGGATGCCGCCGCCAATCCCTCGTTCATGGTGGCATATTGGCCCCGGTTTTCCCGGCTCCACCAGCGCAGATGCGGATGGCGCTTCAGCACCGCCGCGGTGGCGCCGCCGTCGGTGGATCCGTCGTCGATGACGATGTGTTCGATCCGTGGGTAGTCCTGCGCGCGGATGCTTTCGATCAGTTCTTCCAAATACGCCGCGCCGTTGAATACCGGCGTAACGATGGAAATCGACGGGAGATCGCCGGTCATGGAGAACGGAAGCCGGTCAGTATCTTTACCACCGTCCGGCTGACGCCGTCCGCCAGATATTCGGACGGCGGATCCCAATCCGGCGCCTGGGAAAGGACAGTGCGGACGGCGGCGCGGATCCGTTCCGGATCCGATCCGGTAAGCATATTACTGCCGCATTCCAGGGTTTCCGGCCGTTCGGTGACATCGCGGAGCGTGACGTTGGGAACCTTGAAGATGCAGCATTCCTCCTGCACCGTTCCGCTGTCCGACAGCACACAACGGGCCTTCTGTTCAAGAGCCACAAAGTCGAAAAACCCCAGGGGGTCCAACCAGCGGATTTCCGGATTGTCCACCGTCACACCAAATGCCTGCAGGCGCGACCGTGTATGCGGGTGGGTGCTGACGATGACGGGAAGCCGGTATTCCCCCTGCAACGTATCCAACGCGGCCGCGAACTTCCGCAACCGCTCCTCTTCGTCGACATTCTCCGCCCGATGCAGGGTCACCAGGAAAAAATCCCCCGGTTTAACGCGCAATCGGGAAAATACCTCCGCGGAATCTATCCGTGGTTGATAGTGGCGGATGACCTCCCGGATGGGATTTCCGGTCACATAGATCCTCCGGGAGGGGATTCCCTCGTCCAACAGGTTCTGCCGGCTGCGTTCCGTATACGGCATGAGGATGTCGCTGCAGTGGTCGATGATTCGCCGGTTGACCTCTTCCGGGACCCGGTCGTCGTAGCAACGGTTGCCGGCTTCCATGTGATAGACCGGGATTCCGATGCGTTTCGCGACGATCGCCGCCAGTGCACTGTTGGTATCACCCAATACCAGGAACCGGTCCGGCCTTTTTTCCCGCAGCAGAGCCTCCACCTTCGCGAGGATGAGGCCCACTTGTTCGCCGAATCCGCCTTCCACGCCCAGGTAAGCATCCGGCGCCCGGATTCCCATCTGATCGAAAAACACCTGGTTCAGAGCGGGATCAAAATTCTGGCCGGTGTTGACCAAGAAATGGTCGGAAACGTCATCCAACATCCCGATGATCCGGCTTAAGCGGATGATTTCGGGACGCGTTCCCAGGACGGTCAGTATTCTCATCGCAACAATTCCCGACCTTCCTCGACAGCGTCTTCCGGCATTAATTTCTCCCCGCGCAACAACTCGGCGACCGCCTTCGCGGACAGCAATTCATTGGCCGAACTGTATTCATCCGCAAGCGGCGCGGCGACGGATTCCGGAGCACGCAATTCCGGGAGGATGGGGAGAATGGCGTAGCATGAGCCGCGTTCGACGGTACGGAAACGTTCTTCCTCAGACACAAGGATTTCGTGCGTTTTTTCGCCGGGACGGATCCCGGTGACGGCGGTTTCGATTTTTCTCCTGCCGATCATCGCGGCGGCGATATCCGTCACCCGGGCCGACGGCACGCGCGGGATATACGTCTCGCCGGGTTTTCCGGCGCGTACGGCCGCGAAAATCGTATCCACGGCCTGGTCGAGGCTGAGCAGAAAGCGCGTCATGTCGGTGGTGGTGATCGTCACCGGGCCGCCGTTCAGGATCTGCTCGCGGAACAGCGGGATAACCGATCCGCGCGAGGCGAGCACATTTCCGTACCGCACGCAGAGGAAACGCGTGTTCGGGCAGCGGATGTTGGCCTGGATGAAGATCCGTTCCTGAATGGCCTTGGTCATGCCCATCACATTGACCGGTTTGCAGGCCTTGTCGGTGGACACCCCGACGACGGTCTCGACGGGCAGGCCTAGCTGCTCGATGGCCCGCACGATGTTCTCCGGCCCGTTGATGTTGGTTTGGACCGCTTGATGGGGGAAATATTCGCAGGTGGGCACTTGTTTGAGCGCAGCGGCGTTGAATACCGCGTCGGCGTCACGCAACGCGCCGGCGACGCTGGCGAAATCGCGCACGTCCCCGATGCGGAATTCCAGAATGCCGTCCGCCTTCCGGTAGATCACCTCGTCGGTGGACGTCCGACGATGCATGTATTCCAGCCGCATGTAATGCTGTTTGGCCTCGTCGCGCGAGAAGACCACGATCTTGCGCGGCGCTCCCATTTCGCCGGTCAGCAGGCGGCGTACCAGGACCTGGCCCAGCGAACCCGTTCCGCCCGTGATCAGAATGTGTTTTTCGTGCAGGGGCTTTTCCATGCGGCGCTCCAAGGCTACTTGCCGATTTCGGCGTAGGTTTTTTCATAGGCGGGCCATTCGCGCGCCAGCCCGTCGATCATCGCGTCCCAATCCGGGGCATGCCAGCCCGTTTCCCGGGAAAACCGTTCCCCGTTCAAGCTGCGGTCGCAGGCGAATTCATCCTCCGGGTCGATGATCACATCGTTCCAGCCAAGCGCCTCCCGCAGCCGAACCAGCAGATCGAATTTGTTAATCGGCGCGCCGGCCGCATGATACAGACCGTACAGCGACGGGTGATGTTCAATAATATCACCAATCAAACCGGAAAGGACGGACGTGCTGACGCCGCTGTATATGGCTTTCCGGTAGCCCCGGATGCGCTTCCCCCGCTGCCGGGCGAACCAGCTCAGCAGGCCGGTGAAGGCGTTCAACTGCCAGCCGATAATCGAGGTGCGCAGGGTCAGGCAATCCGGCCGGTTCAGCTCCCCCAGCAGCTTGGTGCGCCCGTAGAGATCCACCGGGTCCGGGATATCATCCTCGCTGTACAAGCCGCGTCGTCCGGAAAAGACGCAATCGGTGGAGATCTGCACGACACGGATGCCGCGTTCGCCGCACAATTCCGCCAGCTGATGCGGAAAGAGCGCGTTCACCCGGATGGACGGCACGGCCTGCTTCGCCTCGTCGCGCTGTTTGACGATGCCGACCGCGTTGACGACCGCGCCGGGCTTGACCGAATCCAGAACTTCCCTCACCCGTGCGGTGTCCTCCACCGATAGGCCGGCGATCCGTCGTTCCGCAGGCAGGTGGTCGAATTCCGCCGGCGGGGCGTGGAAGGTCGCCCAGACCTCCATCTTGCCGGTCAACAGCCGGCATAGTTGGTGCCCCAGCATGCCGTTGCCCCCCATTATCAAGATTCGCATGGGATGATCCTCTACATCATGGGATGGAATGGCGTACTATAACGCTCAAGCCGACGGACATATCTCCATTCATCCATTTTTCCGGCATGGAGTATTCTAAACCATCGCACTCGTTTGAGACAAGGAAGGATTACTGCCCGCCCGATCATTTGCATCGCTTGGGAATCGCCCATCCCCGGATTCGGAATATCCATTTTCCCCATACTGGCCGCATGTCTGCCTACATCCGTTTGACCCTCTTTGCGATGTAAAAAAAATATTCGGGGAAGAGTGATTGGACAGCATGGAGATACAAGTCGGGATTGAGCGGACAAGTCCATAATGCCCGCACAGCGGATTCGAGGGCTTTCCGATATTGGCGCTGCCTGCGGTACGTTAAATACCGATAAGAATGCATGGTGGACATTATCTGTTGTTTGCGGAAAAAACCCAATTCCCTATCCGGGGCCACGGCATAATCGATGATATTCTGTATGGCTTGGAGCTGAATTTCATTGTTCCGAAAGGTGAATTCCCTATGCACACGGACTCTGGACAGCGCCCGATCTATGCCGATGATCACGGATCCCTTCGCCAATTTCGACCACAACACGATATCCTGCGCCACGGAGCACTGCTCCAAGAAGGGATCCCGTGACAGAGCCTGTGTTCTGATCATCACGGTAGGCGTGGCGATCGGGCAATACGCCAGGATCCGCGGATACACCCTGCCCGAAAACCGGCCGGATGCAACTTCCTTTTCCGTACCCGCACCGGCATCCCACAGTATATACGACGTGTGGGTGAAGGGAATCTCCGGATGGCTCTCCATGACTTCCAATTGGGTTTCCAGTTTATCCGGGAGGAACGCGTCATCCGAATCCAGAAAGGCGACATACTTTCCCTTGGCGGCACGGAGGCCCATGTTCCTTGCGGCGGACCGGCCCGCATGGTCCTGGTAAAGGTATTTCAATCGGGCATCGTGAATCTCCATAAGGGGGCGAACATCCTCTTCCGAGCCATCATCCACCAGCAGCAGTTCGAAATCAGAGTACGTCTG
>JBJYXS010000425.1:0-2021 GCA_046260075.1 Anaerolineales bacterium
TGCCGTCGCGGAGGATGGCCAATACCGGCTCGTCCAGTTGGAACGTGGAGTAGGGATCGTACTCTACGCCGCTTTCGGGCAGAAGGCCGTCGTGCTGGAGTGCCTCCAGCAGTCCTTGGTAACGGGCGGCGTCCTTTCCGGTCATCTCGCCCATCGCCTGGGCGGCGCCGGAAATTTCCCGGTGCTCGTCCATCGCCCGGCGGAATCCCTCCCCATCGACCGTGATACCGTCCTGGCGGAGCACGTCGCGGGTGATCTCGAGCGGAAGCCCGTAGGTGGCGTACAGATCGAACGCCCGGCGCCCGTCGAGGGTCTTGGTCCCTTCGCGGCGAAGCGCCGCCTGGATCTCGGACAGGTAATTCAACCCCACTTCGACGGTCGCCTGGAAGCGCCGCTCCTCCAATTCCAATGCGCTGCAGATCGCTTCCCGGTTGCTTTCCAGTTCCGGATAGGCGTCCCGGTAAGTAGCGATCACCGTTTCGGCGATCTTGGAAAGGAACGGTCCTTCGAGGTTCAATTTTTTTCCGAACAGCGCCGCCCGGCGGATGATCATCCGGCAGATGTAGTTCCGTCCGATGTTCCCCGGCACCACGCCGTCGGCGATCAGGAAGGCGGCGGCGCGGGCATGGTCGGCGATGACGCGGTATTCGGTGAATTGCGCCTCCCGCTGCTTGTCGGTCTGTCCGGTGAGCTTCTGGGTGGCGAGGACGACCGGCCACAGCAGGTCGGTCCGGAAATTGGAATTCACACCTTGGAGGACCGCCACGACGCGGTCGAATCCCATGCCCGTGTCGATGTGCTTGGCGGGCAGGGGCTCCAGGCTGTCCGGGCCGGTGCGGTTGTATTGGATGAATACCAGGTTCCACAATTCGGTGAAACGCGCGCAGTCGCCGTTCACCCGGCATACGTGGCCGGGAACGTCCCGTTTGTCGCAGGCGTCCGCCCCCCGGTCCAGGTGGATTTCGCTGCACGGTCCGCAGGGGCCGGTGTCGGCCATCTCCCAGAAATTCTCTTCCCGCCCGAAGGGAAGGACGCGAGCCGCATCCATGCCGGGTTGAGCCTTCCATTCCCGCGCGGCTTCGTCGTCTTCCGCTATGACGCCTTGCTCATCCTGGAAGTACGTGGCGAACAGGCGGTCGGCCGGCAGGCCCCACACGCCGGTGAGCAGTTCCCAGGCCCAGGCGATGGCCTCCTTCTTGTAGTAATCTCCGAAGGACCAGTTGCCGAGCATTTCGAAGAATGTATGATGGGTATCGTCGCGGCCGACCTCGTCGAGGTCGTTGTGTTTCCCGGCGACGCGCATGCACTTCTGGCAATCCACGGCCCGGACATAGGGGCGTTTATCGGTGCCCAGAAATACGTCCTTGAATTGCACCATGCCGGCGTTGGTGAACAGGAGCGTGGGATCGTTGCCCGGGACGAGCGAGGCCGAGGCGACGATCGTATGGTCTTGTGCGGCGAAAAAATCCAGGAATTCCTTGCGGATTTGGGCGCCGGTCCTGGCCGTCGCTTTGCGGGAAGCGGCGCCTTTGGAGCGGCGGGTTTTGGATTTCGGCATTACACCTCCAAGAAGAGTGCAGGAATTATAGTCGAGAGGACAGGCCGATGGCAATCCGTGCATGCTGAAGGATGCATGCGGCGAAAAATGCGCCTGCATCGGCGTTCTGTCGGCGGGCATGCCCCGTCGGTGCGACGGCCGGATTCTCGCCTGCGGGGGCGGCGCCGGGCTCCGGCGGATCGGTGTACAATCGTCAAACATCATCCGAATTCATTGGAGGGCGAAATGATCCGGATCATCGCCGATACGACCTGTGCGTTGCCGCGCGAAACCGCCCGCAAGCTGGGCATCACCGTGCTTCCCCAGATTATCATCTTCGGGGAGGAGACATACCGCGACGATACCGAACTGGACACCCAGGCGTTCCTGAAGAAGCTGCGCGCCGCATCGACGCTTCCGAAGACGGCGGCGCCGCCGCCCGCACTCTATACGCCCGTTTTCAAGGAAATACTGGGGAGGGGGG
>JBJYXS010000426.1:0-1712 GCA_046260075.1 Anaerolineales bacterium
CTTCGATTGCCGCTCCTTCACCTCGGACCGCGGACGCAGCCCGATCCCTTCCGGCGGCGGGTCGAGGCGTACCAGGTCTTTCCGCCAGTTATCATCAACGCGGGCTAGAATCTCCAGGCGCCGAAGCCGGCCTGACTGCACAAGATCCCGGTGGGCTTGCCGGAGTATTTTCCGCGTCGGCGGATTATCATGGAGTGTGCCCTCCACCACCAGCAACGTACCGTCATGCGCCCCCGGTCGCGAGGGATACGCATCCAGCGCCACTCCGTTGTGGATGACCTGCGCCGGCGCCGCCGCTTTTCCGTACCAGCGCTGCCACCAATCTCTGACAAAAGCGCTCTGGTAGACAATCCGGTCGGCCAACCGGGCGCGGATGATCCGCAGCTGCCCATTCAATACCTCGGCTCGCAAGGCATAGCGGATTCCCCTCGAATGGACACGGTGCATCCAATTGATGCCATCCAGCCGTTGAACGACGGGGACGCCCCGCCGCCGACAACGCCATAGGGCGCGCCAGTTGCGCGTTCCGGCGAATACCAATACGGAGTCCAGATTGCGGGAATCCGGATCGAATGTCGTTTCCACATGGCGGCGCTGCATCTCCGCCTGCAGCCGTCCCTGGAAGGAGGCCGGCCCTCCTCCCACCGCCCGGGGAATCAGACAAACGCGCATACATCAACCGGCCGGATCGGGCCGTTTCGGCCGTACCAGGAAGAGGGTCGCCAGGAACGAAACGGCCGTAATCGCGCCGACAGCGGCTATCGATCCCGCCACCGGGAACTCCACCATCGCGTAATCCCGCAGAAGGTACCAGACCGTCAACGTCACCACCGCCACGCCGAACGGGATGGCGATACGCGGGAACCACGGATCGCCGCTTTCCCGCTGGGCCACCCATGCCCAGGCGGCCAGCAGGGCCATCGGGGCCAGAGCGAACAACCGGTAGCGCGGATTATCCCATTGGTCGCCGAACGCGCGGTAGGATCCGAGGATCGCCGCAAACCAGAATATCAACATCAGCAGCGCCTCCGGTTTGCGCGGCAGGAGGGAACGCAGGCTCTTGAGCGTTCCATACAGAAGAACAGGCAACAGCAGATACCAGCCCAGTCCGCGGAATATGCCAAGCACCTGCCAGAATTGCCCCCCGCCCCCCGCCGTCGTGCTGCGGTGTCCGATAGCAGCCGGGAGCACCGGTTGGGCCAGCCCGTAGAGGGCCGCCAGGAGAAACGCCGGTGTCCGGTCCATCGCCATCAGGACTTTTTGAAACAGATCCCCTCCGCCGGCGACAACCATCTTGTCGAATTCCTCCCATGCCATACCGTAGACGAACTGATATTGGACAAATAGGAAATCCCAACTGTTGGGGATGACATCCAGCATGCCCAGAATGCGCAGGAGCAGAATCACTCCCACCGCTGTTCCGGCGACGATCCAAAGGATCTTTCCGATGCGCTGGCGCAGATCGGAGCGCCAAACCACCAACATCATGCCGAATGCAACCGCCAGGATGAAGAACAGCCGGGAGATGAACACCAGGCCGATCAGCGAGACGGCCAGCAGGATGGCGGCATCCCGTCGTTTCGGAAGCTCCGACCCTTCCGCCGCCGGCTCGTTTCGCCGGACCAAGCCCGCTACCGCCAGCAACTCCACGGCGAATAACAGCGCGACATACCCCATTTGCTGATGAGAGGATCCGATCATGACGGCTTCGG
>JBJYXS010000427.1:0-2131 GCA_046260075.1 Anaerolineales bacterium
CAAGGGCACGACATCGCCGATTCATGTCAAAGTCCGCGAACTGGAAACCCTCGTCCAATTGGCGAAGAACATCAACCGCCATTTGGACATCGACCAGACGCTGGCGAGCATCGTCGACGCCGCCGTCCGGCTCACCGGCGCGGAGGAAGGCAGTTTGATGCTGGTCGACCCATCCAGCGGCGAACTGTACATGCGGGCGTCGAAAAATTTCGACGAGGAATTCGTCCGTACGTTCCGGATGAAGGTCGAGGATTCGCTGGCCGGCGAGGTGATCCGCGGCGGGGCGCCGATTCTCCTCAGCGCCGACAGCCCGAAGAAGATCAAATCGTCCTTCCTGGTGCATTCGTTGATCTTTGTCCCGCTCCTGCTGCAGGAGAAAACCATCGGTTTGTTGGGAGTGGACAATCGCGCCACCCGCACCCCGCTCCGCGAAAGCGATCTGGCGCTCATGCAGGCGCTCGCGGAACATGCGGTCATCGCATTGGAAAACGCGCGATTGCATGAAACCACCCAGACGCAAATGAGTCAGCTCGACACCGTCATCCGTCAGGTCGAGGACGGCGTCATCATCACCGACTCCGAAGGGGGCATCTTGGTCGCCAACCAGACGGTCCGTTCGCTGTTCCACCTGGACGACTCCCCCTTGGTCGGCCGGCCGATGAAGGAGGTGTTTCCCAACCTCGAACTGCAATACCTGTTCGCCCGGCGCGAAGCCGAGAATCCGCATCAGCGCCGGGCGGAAATTACCCTGGACGACGAGCGGGTGTTTACCGCCCACCTGACGCCGATCGAGGGGGTGGGGTTTGCGATTGTATTGAACGATATCACCCATTTAAAGGAGCTGGATCGGCTCAAGAGCGAATTCGTTTCAACCGTCTCGCACGACTTGCGCTCTCCGCTGACCACTATTCTGGGGTACGTCGACCTGATCGAACGCGCCGGACCGGTCAGCGAACAGCAAAAATCCTTCATCCGGCGGATCCAGAATAGCGTCGGATCGATCACCACGCTGATCTCAGACCTGTTGGACCTGGGGAAAATAGAATCCGGAATCGACACACAAAAGGAACCGGTCCAATTGAACGGTCTGGCGCGCAACGCATTAGAGGGGATCCGCAGCGGCGTGGAAAACAAACGCATCCATTTAGCAGTCTCGTTGGACGAAAACATCCCGCCGCTTAACGGGAACCCGGTACGGCTGCGGCAGATGATTGCCAATTTGCTCGACAACGCCGTCAAGTACACGCCCGAGGAAGGAACCATCCGCTTTGCCACCCGACACGAACAGGACCAGGCGCTGATCCTGGTCGAGGATTCCGGAATCGGCATTCCAACCTCCGAGCTCCCCTACGTCTTCAATAAGTTTTACCGGGCAACGAACGTCCAGAACACGGTGGGAACGGGGCTGGGACTGTCGATCGTGAAGTCGATTGCAGAAATCCACGGCGGAAGGGTGTGGGTGGATTCCAAGGACGTCGAAGGAACAAAATTTACCGTTGTCCTGCCGGTCCCGAAAGAATAGACCCAACTATCGCCGATGGAGCCTTAACCGTCGACGGAGAATCGAAAAAGGTCTCAACCCCGCCCGCCCCAGTAACCGCTTTGCCCCGATTCCTGAAGATCTCGACCATATCCCGATTTAAGATAATAAAGGGGCCAATGGCTCTACCATTCGGTTCTTCGATGATCGATGGTATCTGCGTTCTTCATATTATTTACTATTGCGATAATAATAGTCTGATTATGATTTCTTGACACAGAACGATTGTTCGTGTACGATCTTTTCATCGAAAATCGGCTGATATATCGAGAGGGAGGCCGGCTATGCATGAAGGCGGAATCACCGAACGGCAATATCGGATGAAGGCCTTTATTGAGGAATATTTCGACGAGCATGGTTACGCACCGTCATACCGCGAAATCATGAAGAATGTGGGCATACCTTCCCTTTCCGTAGTGCGCTACAACTTGGAACGCCTGCAGCGAGAGGGCCTGATTGAAAGGGATCCGCGTGTTGCACGGGGAATTCGCCCCCGGAGGGCTCCCCAACATTCCATCCGGGTATGGGGATACATACAAGCCGGCGAACCGACACCCGTGCCGGGGGTTTCCGAACCGTTGTTCGGCGAAG
>JBJYXS010000428.1:0-2640 GCA_046260075.1 Anaerolineales bacterium
CTACCATCAAGTGCTTACCCGCCGCGGAACAACCCCTGCTTTCTTTTTGTGGCTCTTGTGGCGAAAAAGAACGAGTCCTTCACGAAAAAACAAAAACCCCCTTGCGGGGGTTTTGTTGGTTTTTTCGTGATGACCAATTACTTGACTTCCACGCTCGCGCCGGCGGCCTCGAGCTTGCTCTTGGCGTCGGCGGCGGCGTCCTTGGAGACGGCTTCCACCACCTTCGCGCCGGCGGTCTCGGAAAGCTCCTTGGCTTCCTTAAGCCCGAGGCTGGTCAGCTGGCGGATGACGCGGATGACGTCGATCTTCTTGGCGCCGGCATCCTTGAGGATGACGGTGAATTCGGTTTTCTCTTCTTCCGCGGCCGCGCCCGCCCCGCCGGCTCCGGCCATCGCCACGGCGACCGGCGCCGCGGCGGTAACGCCCCACTTCTCTTCGAGAGCCTTGGCCAGTTCGGCCGCCTCGATCACGGAGAGCTTGCTCAGCTCGTCCACCAATTTTGCTATGTCAGCCATTGCGAAAAACTCCTTTTGGAAAATTCATTTCTCTCCTCACCCCCAATCCCCTGCGGGATAGGGAGTGAGGCTGGATTCTCAGGCGGCAGCCTGTTGCCGGGCGTACGCCTGGCACACACCCACCACATCGCGGGCCGGCGCCGAAAGCACGCCCGCGATCTTGCCGGCCGGAGCCTTGAGCAGGCCGGCCAACTGCGCGCGCATCTGCGGCAGCGGCGGAAGCGCCGCGAGCATTTTCACGTCGTCTACCGACAGCGGTTTGCCGTCCATGTACCCGCCCTGGATCCGCACGAACTCGGAAGCCTTCGCGGCGTCCACGACGGCCTTGGCCACCCCGACCACGTCCTCAATCCCGAACGCGATCAGCGTGCTGCCGGCGACCTGATCCGCGGCGTCCGGCAAACCGGCCTCGCGCAGCGCGATCGCGGCCAGTGTGTTCTTCACCACATGCACCTCGCCCTGCGCCTCGCGCGTCTTACCGCGCAGGGTGTTCATGCCGGTCGCGGCCAATCCGCCGTACTCGGCCATGACGATGCCCTTGCTCTTCTTCAACAGGTCGACGTATTGGGCCACCCGTTCTTT
This sequence comes from Anaerolineales bacterium, assembly GCA_046260075.1. GTDB lineage: Bacteria > Chloroflexota > Anaerolineae > Anaerolineales > RBG-16-64-43 > JAFGKK01. Next base: position 1,098 of record JBJYXS010000428.1, read on the forward strand.
CTTCTGTTCCTTGGTCAGCGCCAAGAGCACCACCTCCTTTCCACAAAAAAAGTCTTTGCTTCGCTCACCGCCAAGCAAAGACTTCTCTTTTTCACGCCCGCACGGATGCGGGGGAAGGAAAGGAAATCTTCACCTCGGCAGGATGCTTATTCCCTCAATTGCCCGGGATGCCTGCTGTCTGCGGCGAAGCGTTTTTCTCAGCCGCCGGATTATACCACCTGGTCCGGATGGCTGAATTAGGCGATCTCGATACGCCCCTTCGGGGCTGCCCGGCCGCTTTCCGAACGCCGGTTTCGATGCCCCGTTTCACAAACGGCAAAGGTTGCCCCCCGCCCCGGTTGCGCCAAGGCGGGATTCCCATCTGCTTGCGCTATACCTCCAGCGACTGGGCCTCGGTCGGATCGACGCGCACGCCGGGCCCCATGGTGGTGGTCATCACGACCTTGCGCAGGTAGGTTCCCTTCACCACAGCCGGACGCGCCCGTTTGACGGCGTCCATCAACGTGGCGAAATTTTCATACAGCGCCTTTTCCGTGAACGACGCCTTGCCGATCACCACATGCAGATTGGCGGTTTTATCGAGCCGGAACTCCACGCGCCCGGCTTTGGCCTCCTTCACCGCCTTGCCCACGTCTTCCGGGGGGACGACGGTGCCGGCCTTCGGGTTGGGCATCAGACCCCGCGGTCCGAGCACCTTCCCGAGCCGGCCCACCTTGGTCATCATTTCCGGAGTGGCGATCGCGACGTCGAAATCGGTCCAGCCGCCCTGGATCTTCTTGACCATCTCATCGCTGTCGGCGATGTACTCGGCGCCGGCCTCCTTGGCGGCCGTGGCGGATTCGCCCGCCGTGAACACCAGCACGCGGATGTTCTTGCCCAGCCCGTGCGGGAGCACGACCACGTCGCGCACCTGCTGCTCGGCCTGTTTGGGATCCACGCCCAGGCGCATATGGACTTCCACCGTGGCGTCGAATTTGGTGATCGAGGTGGCTTTGGCCAGCTTCACGGCTTCCGCCGCGCTGTAGAGTTTATCCGGGTCCACCTGTTGGGCGGCCGCCCGGTATTTCTTTCCGTGTTGTGCCATGTTTTCTTCTCCTGGTGGTAGTAACGGACCGCTTTGCGGCCCTCCCACTTATCCTTCGATGGTGATGCCCATATTGCGCGCGGTGCCCTCCACCATGCGCATGGCGCCCTCGACGCTTACCGCGTTCATATCCTTCATTTTCACTTGGGCGATTTCGCGCAGCTGGTCCCGGGTGATCTTGCCCACCTTGTTGCGGTTCGGCTCGCCGGATCCCTTCTCGAGACCGGCCGCCTTGCACAGCAACACCGGGGTGGGCGGCGTTTTCAGGATGAAGGTGAACGACCCGTCGGTGAAGATGGTGATTTCCGCCGGGATGATATCCCCTGCGCGCGAGGACGTGCGCGCGTTATATTCCTTGCAGAAGGCCATGAGGTTGATCCCATGTCCGGCCAGGCCCGGACCGATGGGCGGGGCCGGATTGGCCTTCCCGGCCTCGATTTGCAGACGAACGACGGCTTT
>JBJYXS010000429.1:0-4441 GCA_046260075.1 Anaerolineales bacterium
GAAGCCGCCGGCGAGATTCTGATGAAAGGCATGGGCAGCGGTGTGCGAGTCGAGCACAAACAACGCGAGACCGACCTGGTGACGGAATACGACCGACGATCGGAGGCGTGCATCCTGGAACGGATCCGCCGCGAGCATCCGGACCACCGGTTCCTGGCCGAGGAAAGCGGGCTGTCCGGCGAAGGGGACGAACCACTGTGGCTGATCGACCCGCTCGACGGGACGACCAACTTCGCACACAGCCTGCCGATCTTTTCGGTGTCGATCGCGCTCCGGAAGGGCGGCCAAACCCTTTTGGGGGTGGTGTACGATCCGACCCGCCCGGAGTGTTTCTGGGCGGAGCGCGGGAAGGGGGCCTTTTGCGGAACGGAACGGCTGCACGTTTCCAAGACCGCCGAATTGGGGAAAAGCCTGCTGGTGACCGGGTTTCCATACGACGCCTGGACGAGTCCGCGCAACAACCTGGATCACTTCGCGGACTTCGCCAAGATCAGCCATGGAGTGCGGAGGCTCGGATCCGCCGCGCTCGACCTGGCCTACGTTGCGGCCGGCAGGCTGGACGGTTATTGGGAGCTGAAACTCTCGCCGTGGGACGTGGCCGCCGGCGGGCTGATCGCCGAGGAGGCGGGGGCGCGCGTCACCGCAATGGACGGCGTAAGCGATTACCTGAATGACGAGCCATCGCTCATCGCAGCCAATCCCGCGCTGCATGAGAAGATGGCGGAGGTGATCCTGGGACGGGGATGATGAGAAGATCTTTTTACTGCAAAGGCGCAGAGGCCGCGGATTTTTTCCTCCTCTGCGCTCTCCGCGACTCTGCGGTGAAAGGATTTTTTATTGATCCTTGGGCGGCAGACGGACGATGAACTCGGCCCGCAATTCGGCGCCGTCGCCCGTAACCGGCAAGCCGTAGATCGCGATTACATCCCCCTTCTGCAAATCCTTCAACGCAATCGGCGTACCGTCCTGCTCAAGGAAGATCGTCTGCTCGCTGATTGCCACGATCCGCAGCCCATCGGGGGAGGCCACTTCGATCTTTTGCGGTGAGATGCGGATGATCCGGCCGGTCAGATTCGGACGGCCCGGCGGCAGGCCGGCGGGCGCAAGCGGTAGCTGCGGCGTTTTACCCGGTACGGCGCCCCCGGGCGCTTGGCCGTTCTGGGCGGGCCGGTTGCCGGCGGGAACTTGGCCGCCCGGCCCGGAATAACTCAACCCTTCGCGGGTCCAGCCGTGTTCGCCGACATACACGCCGAGCGAGAAGGCGGCGGCCAGCAGCATCAGCAGCAGGACCAATCCGCCGGCCGAGAGGGTGATCAGCTTCCAGCGATTTGCAGCCATCGTTCCATTGTCCCTGTCTCGTTGATGACGTTCACCGTGCATAGATCGATCGATATACCAAGGGCCGTCCCCAATCCGGCCGAACGGACCGTGAAGGCGTAGGCGCCGGGTTCCGTTCCGGAGGGGATGACCAGGCCGTACGGCTCGGCGATGACGCTCCCGGAAGGCAATCCGACGCTTTGAGCGTAGCGCGGAAGCAGGCCGAAACCGATCTCGTGCTGCTCGAGGACAAGATCCCCCAATAGCGTCTCCACCCGCAGGGAGGAGACGGTTTTCAACTGCCAATACAGCGTAATGTACAAGACCTCACCGCTTTCGACTTGCTGTGAGGAAAAATCGTATCCCAGCAGCATCGCGGGTCCCAGATCCTCGCCGACCGCGTATTGCGGATACGGATCGAACGTCCAGAGCGGCGGCGGACTCTCCGTCAGACGATAGAGCACTAGAGACTCCCGGCGGCCGAAGCTCTCTTCCGGCTGCTGGCCGAACAGGACCGGCGTGCTCCAGGAATACCGGTCCAGCAGGTTGCCGGGCAGCGCGCCGGGTCCCGCATTGCCGATCAGCGCCCGGGTCGTGGCGAACAGATCCCGGCCGGCCAGGGAGGCTTCCGAGGGATTCGGAGCCGGGAGGAGCGGCAGGAGGACGTCGGACCGCGTGTCGTAGGCCAGCTGCCAGTAGAAGGCGTCGTAACCGAATACGCCGCCCTGGGTGATCAGCGCGGCGTTTTGGGGCAGTGAACTCCAAACGCCGGCGTAGAAATCGTTGACCGCCGTGTCGCCGGAAAAGTCGTTGGCGGCCCAGTTGCCGACAAGCGACGGCGCGGCCGGCAGGATCAGCAGACACCCGATGGTGATCGGGATGATTTTCACCCTGTGGGGGCGGTCGGCGATCGCTCCGGTTTCGGTGTGCCCGCCGCGAATGCATGCGTCCCAGATATATTGAACACCCCGGACGATTTCATACAATCCGAACCCGATGAACACGGCCCACAGCATGTGGGCGGGGATGAAGAAAACGTCTAGGTCGAAGACGCTGTATTGGATGAAGAACCAGATCTGCACCAGGTACATCCCGACCAGCAGGAAAAAGTGCCGCGTCCGACGCGCGAGCAAGGAGAACAGGCCAAGGATACCGACGGCGATGCCAAGCAGGCCGAACTGCTGGGCCAGCAGGTCGAGGTAGATCACCAGCCTGTCCGGCAGGGCCGTGAGGGCGAAGGCGAATTTCATGTTCGAAAAGGCGCCCAGGGTGTAGTTGTAGATGGCGGTCAGCGTCGTGGGGGCTCTGCGCAGCATCGCCCGGTCGTTGAGGGTGGCGGATTGCAGCGGGAGCCAAAGGAATTGCGCAACGCCGAGGGCGAACCCCGCCAGTCCGGCGATGGAGACGGCGATCAACGATCGGATTCGGGACGCCGGCGACGGGGATTTTACCGGCCAGGTGACGTCGACCGATGCGCCGGACGGTTCGAAAAGACAAAGCAGGATGAAGACGATGAAAGCGGGCGCGGATCCCAGATCGGAAAGGTGCAGGCCGAGCGAAAGGCCGAAGACCAGTGCGAAGAGGAAAAAATCCCGCTTCCGGCGCGTGCGGTCCCAGCGCAGGAGGGCCAGCAGGGTCATCACGATCCCAGCGGCGTTCGGCGCATAAACCTCGGCGATCAGGCTCTGGGCCCAGAAGGTTTTGGAAAAAGCCAACAAGAGAGCCGGCAGCAGAGCCACCGCCCGGCGCAGGGCCGCCGGTATGCCTTCCGGAAGCAGGCGGATCAGGATCCAATACAGGCCGCCGGCGGCCAGGGCGCCCATCACCGCCGACATCAGGTTGATCCGGTGGGCCACGTCACCCAGCGGCACGAGGTGCGAAAAGAGGTAACCGAGCCAGGTGTAGAGCGGGTACCCCGGCGAGTGGGCCAAGCCGAGCACGTAGGGGACGGTGGCCAGCTCGCTGCCGTCGGGGCTGAGGTAGGACAGGCTGGGGGTGAGGGTCAGGGAATAGACGGCCAGCGCGGCGGCGGCGACGGCGAATCCGAGGAAGCGGTCCAGGCGTGTCATGACGATGTGTTTTTCCAGTATAGGCATTGTAGGGGGAGCAGCACGGGAAGTCCAGGCGGATGCCGGAAATCCAATAAAAATTTTACCGGATCTTCATGGAATGCAAACAACCAAGCTTTCCGCCCAGTGACACAAGTATGAATTATTCCCTTTCATTTAGGTTGATAGAAGCGCAGTCGCCTGCTGGACTCATTTACAAAACAGCGATGCGCTGTTTACCAGAGAAAGTGGAATATCACTTGTGCGCGGATTTCCGTACAAACGACAAGGCTATCCGAACCGTTTTCTTTTATTGAAGAACGCTCCTGTAAAAAAGGTAGCCGCCCGAGGGTGTGGGACCTATGAAGAAAAACATAAATATCGACGTTTCGAGATTGCGGGCTTGAAGAGATGGAAAAAAGATTGAATATTGATTGAGTATTCATATCCCGGAATAAGAAAGGGGGATTTTCCCCCTTTACAAGTGCCTATACACACCCCCACTTGACCGCATGTTCCAAACCGAGTGGAGTAATGAAAAAGGCATAACGAAGCTTGTCCGGTGGTCTTCCGGGAAGGATAGCGAAAATAGACGCGACCGGAAAAACGGCAAATTGTTCGAATATCATATAATTAGCATGTGCCCATCCTCGACGCCAACACCGTGGATTTCCAGTCCAGCAGCCCCTCGCAAACCCGGCGGGTCGGCGCGCGGCTGGGGGAACTGCTGCGGCCGGGCGACCTGATTACCTTGCACGGCGACCTGGGGACGGGCAAGACCACGCTGGTGCAGGGCATGGCCCGCGGATGGGGGTCGGCCCGGCCGGCCCGCAGCCCGTCGTTCATCCTGGTGAATGAATATCCGCGCGCCGACGGTATGATCCTCTACCACCTCGACGCCTTCCGGCTGAATCAGGACGAGTGGCCGGGGCTGGATGTGGAAGCGGCGCTGGATCACGGAGCCCTGGTAGTGGAGTGGCCGGAACGGGTGAAGGGGTATCTGGCGCCGGAATGCGTCCGTGTGGAAATGCGGTGGATTGATGACACGAGAAGGAACCTCCAAATCGAAGCCGAAG
>JBJYXS010000430.1:0-1762 GCA_046260075.1 Anaerolineales bacterium
TGTCGGCGAGCGCGTCGAGAATCGGGTTTTCGCTATAGATGTTGCCGGCGGACGACCCGTCGATGGTGTAGTCCGTGCCCGGCGCCCCTTCCTGCACCAGGCAGTGGTCTACATCCTCGAACAGTCCCTCGAGGTCATTGGGCGTAACCCCGTCGACATCTGCGTTTCCCGCCAGGATCGTGCTGTAGACATACACCTTCCCGCCCACGGCGACGATCGCGCCCGCAACCCCCGCTCTCACGCCGTCCGTTACCTTGCCGCCCACATTAACGGCAAACGGTTGGATCCTGGTCAACACCCAAGAGGGCTTGTGGATGGTGCGGGCCGATGGCAGCGAGTCCTCCCTGCGAATCCCCGGAGAGGTCACGGTTCCCGGCCGGCTTTCCCGCGCGCTCTCGCCGGTTGACGGACTCTTCGCCTACCTTTCAACCTCCTATCCCCCTCCAGGCGACGAGTCCTCCCCCACCCTGACGCTCAACGTCGTCTCACTGTTGGGCCGCGGATCGGACTTTTCCACCCCGCTGGCTTCGTCGGCAATCGAATCCGATGATGTATTCCCGTCCGAAATCGAACGCGCAATGACCGAGAGCGAGTCCCTCGCCTGGTCGCCGGAAGGCCGGCGGCTGGCCTTCATCGGCGCCCAGGATGGGCCGTCGGCCGACCTGTATGAGTATTACCGGGACAGCGACAAGGTGGTACGCCTGACCGACGGCCCAAGTCAGGCCTATTCCCCGTTATGGTCACCCGATGGGAGGTGGATCGTTCATTCCGCGGCCAAGTCGTTCGGTACCGGAGCCGGCTTCAGTGTGGCCGGCATCTATGCCGCCCGCGCCGACGGTAGCGGCGCTTTCTCCCTCTACGATACCTCCGCGGACAGCGCGAGCGATGAGGCCATCGGCTGGTTGGACGACCACACCGTCGTTACGGTCTCATATTTCCCCTCAAACGGTTCCTCGGACCTGCGTTTGGTCGATCTTTCCGTGCAGAAAGCGGATTTGGTCATACGCAGCCCCCTGGGCGCCGTCGCCGTCGGGGGCGGGAGCGTCCTTTTCGAGAAATGGCCAAATCGGGACGATTCCGACGAAGATCCCATCGAAGGCACATTCATTCTCACGGCTTCGGACCGCACGCCGCGGCTGATCGGCGATTACGGTATCTACATAACAGGTTGGGAAGAAGGCATCGGCGCCTTCCTCGCCCAAACAGTGGATTCCAAAATATTGGAAATCTCCCCTGCCGGCGAAATCCGCATCCTGCCGGTCGACGGATCCCATCTGCCGGTCGTTTCCCCCGGCGGCCGATACTGGGCGTATACCGAATGGTTCGGGAAAAATTCCGAAGAAGGTGTTTTTGTCGCGGAATACGGCAAGGAACCCGCACGAATATTCGAAGGTGGCATCTCGAGTACAGATATGCTCTTCTCGACTACCGGTGACGCCCTGTACTTCCTCACCGAAACCGGGAAACTCTACGGGGCTCAGGCTCCGGAGTGGACACCCTACCTGCTGGCATCCGGCTTCATGCGCAGGCAGTTTGGCATACCAATAGCATGGATGGAGGGGGAATGAGGCAAACCATGGACGATCGAAAGAGCAATGGACAGGATTTACAGGATTGCTCAGGATTGACAGGATTATGGGGGAGTACGGTTGTCATTGCGAGGAACCGAAGCCGCCGCGGTTTTTAGCGGCGGAGGCGACGAAGTTCACCCCAATGCACTTACGGGGCAATCTCCTGCAAACACAAATTAATCGACTGGTTC
>JBJYXS010000431.1:0-9192 GCA_046260075.1 Anaerolineales bacterium
GTTTCCAGCATTGTAATACCTCGCAAATACCTCTCTTGACAATAATAATAACTAAGTTTATATTATATAAAAATACTAAACAAGTTACTAATTATGACCGTCAAGCATGGAGTCCTCGGATTATTGGCCCTTAAGCCGCGCTACGGCTACGAGCTGCGCGCTGCGTTCCTGGCCGTCGTCGGCGGGAAGCAGAATTGGGACATCAAGCCGGCTCAGATCTACTCCACGCTTGCCCGGCTGGAAAAAGCCGGCTTAGTAAAAACTGTCGGCGGCGGAAAGCCGCGCAATCCCGAGAAGCGGGTGTTCTCCATCACCGCCGAAGGACGCAGCGAGTTGGAGCGCTGGTTCGCCGTCAGCGAACCGCCCGTCCATCAGCGTGACGTGACCTACCTGAAAATGGTCCTCAGCCTGGCCACCGGATTGGCGGATTCGCGGAAGATCCTCTCCCGCGAGCGGGCCATGCTCTACCGTGAGCTGCACCGGGTGACCGCGCGCCGGACCGAGGCGGACCCGCAACGCGAACTGGCTTTGATCCTGCTGCTGGATAAGACGGTCATGCACCTGGAAGCCGACCTGCGCTGGCTGGATATGCTCGAATCCAGGCTGGACGAGGTGAAGCAGCAGCCGGTTCCCAAACCGCATCTGCGGCCGCGGGGAAGGCCGAAGAAGAAGAACGGGAAACCGGAGGCTTAATGCCACCGATCCGCGTGCGGAGCAGGTGGTCTCGGCACGCACCACACGCCGCCCCGGCCGGAATGGACCGGGGCAGGCCCGACCACCCTTCATGTCCAAGCGAGGAAAGCATGGCTCTCATTCAGACGGAAAACCTGACCAAAATCTACGGCGCCGGCGAAACGGCGGTGACGGCGTTGCAACGGATAAATCTGCAGGTGAATACCGGCGAATTCGTCGCCGTGATGGGTCCCAGTGGATGCGGCAAATCCACGCTGCTGCACATGTTGGGCGGATTGGACCGGCCCACCGACGGCACGGTAACCATCGACGGGAGGACGTTGGCGGAGATGAAGGACGATGACCTGGCCAAGATGCGCCGCAAACGGATCGGCTTCGTCTTTCAGTTCTACAACCTGATCCCGGTTCTGGACGCCGCGGAAAATACCGCGCTGCCGATCACCCTGGATGGAGTCCCGCCGGCCGATGCGCGAAAACGCGCTGAGGAATGGCTGGAAAAATTCAATCTGGGCAATCGGCTGCACAGCCGCCCGGACCAGCTTTCCGGGGGACAGCAGCAGCGTGTGGCCATCGCCCGCGCCCTGGTCGCCAACCCGGCGCTGATCCTGGCCGACGAGCCGACCGGCAACCTGGATACCCGCTCGGCCGATGAGATCGCCGCGCTCCTGGCGCGCGTCTCAAAAGAGTTCGGCCGCGCGGTGGTGATGGTGACCCATGATCCGCGCATCGCCGCCTATGCCGGACGGATCGTCTTCCTCAAGGACGGGGTGGTCGTCGACGAAACCGTTCTCGAGAGCCGGTCCGGAGATCCGGCGCGGATGCTGGCCGACAAGATGCGGGCGATCGGTGAGTAGGAGGATGCCATGAATCTCCAACTGACCCTGGCGGGACGCTATCTCGCCGGACGCAAACTGCGCACCTTCCTGACCACGCTGGCCGTGGTGTTCGGCGTGCTGGTGCTGTTCGGAATGAACATCATCCTGCCGACCATGATCGCCGCCTTCCAGGAGAATATCCTCGGCATGGGAGGCGTGGTGGATTTCACGGTGACCTACGCCACCGGCGCGTCCTTTCCCCGGAGCACGGCCGATTCCCTGACGGATGTGGAGGATGTGCGCGCCGTCTCGCCGAAGCTGGAACGGACGGTTAACCTGCCGGCGGATTTTTTCGACAAGGACCCGGCTGCGCTCGATTCCATCAGCGCGGTCAACCTGATCGGCGTGGTGCCCTCTTTGGCCCGGGCGATGCGGGCGTATCCGCTCAACGCCGGACGGTTCCTGCAGGAAGATGACGCCGCCTCGGCGGTGATATCCAAGACCCTGGCGGATTCGCTGGGGATCGGCTTGGGCGCCACCTTCCCGTTCCCCACCACCGCCGGCGTGGCGGACCTTACCGTAGTGGGGATTCTTCCTCCCCGCGCCGAACCCGGAAACGAGGAAGTGCTGGTTACGCTTGGGCAAGCGCAGCGGATGACCGGCGAGCAGGGGCGGATCAATGCCATCGACGTCAACGTCACCGCCGGCGTGAGCGAGGAGCGGCATGCGGAAATCGGCGCGGCGATCGAGGCGGCATTGGGAGAGCATTTCCAGGCAGGGTCCTCGCTCAGCGGGACGGAGATGTTCACCATGCTGCAAATCGGGCAAGCGGCGCTGAACCTGTTCGGCCTGCTGGCCTTGTTCATGGGCGGATTCATCATCTTCAATACCTTCCGCACAGTGGTGGCCGAACGGCGGCGCGATATCGGTATGCTGCGGGCCCTGGGAGCCACCCGCTCAACCATCCTCGGCATGATCCTGGCCGAAGGGTTGCTCCAGGGGCTGATCGGCACCCTCGTCGGTCTGGCGTTCGGCTACCTCATGGGAGCGGGCATCGTCAGGTTTGCTGCGCCGATGCTGACGTCGTTCCTGAATATCCGGCTCGGCGATCCGGTCGTTTCGCCGGGGCTGATCGCGGTGTGCGTGCTCCTGGGCGTGGGAACCACGGTCCTGGCGGGGCTGATCCCCGCCCGCCAAGCCAGCAGCGTTACACCGCTGGAGGCGTTGCGCCCGTCGGTGGCGGAGGTGGACGCCCGCTCGCGATGGAACACCGGTTCCATCGCCGGGGTCGCCGTCATCGCCTTGAGCGGACTTGCCTTGCTCTCGGGCGATTCGTCGCTGGCCGTTCTGGGTGGATTTGCCTTCCTGGTCGGGATGGTCTTGATCGCGCCGCTCCTGGTGCGCCCGTTCACATACGCCTTCGGCAGGGTCTTCGGGTGGGTGCTTGTCCGGCGCGGGATCGGTTCACTGGCCCAGGGAAACCTGGTGCGCCAGCCGTCGCGCACCGCGGTGACGGCGTCATCGACGCTGCTCGGGCTGGCGGTGGTGGTCGCCGCCGGGGGGATGATCACCTGCCTCACCGGGACCCTCTTCGATCTCCTGCACAAGACCCTCGGAAGCGACTACCTGTTCGTACCGCCTTCGGTCGCGGTGTGGAGCACGAACGTCGGCGCGCAGACGGGCCTGGCCGAACGGCTGCGGGCAGTGGACGGAACGGGCGACATCAGCACGCTGCGGTTTGCCGCATCCGAAGCCAACGGGCAGATCGTATCGCTGCTGGGAATCGATCCGCAGGCGTTTCCGGAGATCAGCGGATTGGCGTTCACGCAGGGCGGCGATTCCGCCTACCGGGATCTCCAGGAGGGCCGGGCGCTGATCGCCAACGGTTCGTTCCAGATGGCCATCGGGGTGGATATCGGCGATATGGTGGAACTGCTGACCCCGTCCGGACCGGTGTCCTACCGCGTGGCGGCCGTCGGATCGGATATCCTTAATGCCAAGGTGGCCACCGCCTACATCTCGCAGGCGGATATGGCGGCGGATTTCGGCGAGACGAACGATGTCTTCCTGCAGTTGAACTTGGCGCCCGGAGCGGATCGGGCGGCTGCGGATGCGGAGATCACGGCGATCGCAGCCGATTACCCGCAGTTCCAGTTGATATCCGGGTCGGATTACTACGATTCGATGAAGATGCAGTTGGATACCGCCTTCAGCGCCTTTTACTTCCTTTTCGCCTTGCTGGCGTTCCCGTCGCTGATCGCCACGCTCAACACCCTGGCGATCGGGGTGATTGAACGGACGCGCGAGATCGGGATGATCCGCGCCGTGGGAGCAACCCGCGGGCAGATCCGCTCGATGGTGACGGCCGAGTCGCTGCTTCTGGCCGCGATCGGCGTCATCTTCGGATTAGCGGGGGGATTGTATCTGGGGTATGCTTTTATCGGCATGTTTAATTTCAGTTTTCCGGTCCAGTATGTGTTCCCCGCGTCGGGAGTCGCCGCGGCCGTCGTGATCGGCCTGTTGTCCGGAGCGCTGGCGGCGATCATCCCGGCCCGCCAGGCCGCCCGGCTCGATATCATCCGGGCGCTGCATTACGAATAACCTTGCCCGTCAGCCCCCTCTCCCGCCTTACGGCGGGAGAGGGGGCCGGGGTTGAGGATGGTCCTCTCCCGGGAGGGGATCGGGAGTGAGGAAGTCTTTGCCGGGAGAGGGGAAGGGGTTGTGAAAAAGGAGGAACCATGACCAACGCATCCACTGAAAAAAAACCGGCTGGCTCCGATACATCCCGCACTGTCGTCCGCTGGGCGGTCCGCGAGACGATGGGAGTGGTGATGATGGCGTTGATTCTCATGCTGTGCGCCGGCCGATGGGATTGGGCCTGGGGCTGGGCGCCGGTGATCATCATGGCCGCCTGGGTCGTCGCCACCGGATGGACGGTCATCCCGCGATACCCCCAATTGCTGGCCGACCGGGTCGGTCCGCAAAAGGGAGCCAAACAATGGGACACCGCGCTGATGGGATTCCTCGGCGTGCTGGTGCTGGCCGGCTACATAGTGGCGGGCTTGGATCAGCGGAACGGCTGGACGCCGGACGTCGCGCCGCTAGCGCGGTGGATCGCCTTGGCGGTGGCGGCGGCCGGATACGCCATAACCGTATGGGCCACGGCGTCGAACGCCTTCTTCTCCAGCATCGTGCGGATTCAATCCGAACGCGGACATGCCGTGGCCGAGGGCGGGCCGTACCGCTTCCTCCGGCATCCTTCCTATCTCGGGCAGATCGCCGCCTACCTGGCCACGCCGGTTGTGTTGGGTTCCGGCTGGGCGCTGCTGATCGGAACGGTGTGCGCGGTGTTGATCGCCGTGCGCACGGCCTTGGAGGACCGGACGCTGCTCTCGGAACTGGCGGGATACAAAGCGTACGCCGGCAAGGTGCGCTTCCGATTGCTGCCCGGTATCTGGTAAGCCGCGGATTGCAGAATGCGGCGGTCCGGCGGATCGTGCAAGACCCGGCCCGACCGGGATCCGTTCGGAAGAGCCGTCCACTGGTGCAGCTGCCGGGATGGAATCAAGCGGAGGGGAGAAATCCTTGCTGTTGGAGGTAGGCGACAATCTGTTGGGCGTTCTCTTCCGGAGAATGGTCAACCGTGTCGATTCTTATCTCCGGGTCGATCGGCGGTTCATAGGGATCGTCGACGCCGGTGAATCCCTTGATTTCCCCGCGTCGAGCGCGGGCGTACATCCCCTTGGAATCCCGCTTTTCGCATACCGTGATCGGAGTATCGACGAACACCATGATGAAGCGGTCCTTTCCCACCATCTTGCGGACTTCGTTGCGCGCCGCACGGTAGGGACTGACGGCGGCGCAGATCACCGTGCCGTGGTGGCGGACGATTTCCCCGGCCACGAAACCGATTCGCAGGATGTTGGTGTCGCGGTCTTTTCGGCTGAAGCCGAGTCCCTTCGATAGATGTGTCCGCACAACATCGCCGTCCAGGACCGTAACCTGCCGGCCATGTTCCATCAGCAGGACGGTTAGGATATCCGCCGTGGTGGTTTTTCCCGCTCCGCTAAGGCCGGTGAACCAGAGGCAAAACCCCTGTTGGTGGCGGGGCGGATGGGTTCGGGTAAGTATCTCCGCCGTTTCTCGGCGGGTAAACCATTCCGGAAGCAGCTTTCCCTTGGCGAGATATTCATCGCGGACTTCCGTTCCGGAGATGGATACCGTCTTGGCGCCGGTTGGTATGTTCTTGCTTTCCGTGTATTCGCCGGTGTCCTCTCGATAGACGAGTTCTTGAAAGGGAACGGGCGTGACTCCGGTCTCCTCCGCGCAGCGGGCTGCGAGTTCCTGTGCGTCATAGGGGCCGTAGAACGGCTTTCCCTCACTGTCCTTTCCGGGACCGGCGTGGTCCCGGCCGACGATGAAATGGGTGGCGCCGTAGTTGCGGCGGATGATAGCGTGCCAGAGGGCTTCCCGCGGTCCGGCCATCCGCATTGCCAAGGGCAGCAGACTTAACAGAGTGGAGGCGGGATCGTAATATTTTTCCACCAGTGTGCGGTATATCCGCACCCGGGTGAAGTGGTCGATGTCCCCGGGTTTGGTCATCCCGACGACCGGGTGGATCAGCAGACTACCGCCGACTTCCATGGCGGCGCGTTTGGTGAGTTCTTCATGAATGCGGTGGAGCGGATTACGGGTTTGAAACGCCACCACGTGCGCGTGCCCCATTTTTTCGAGGATGCTGCGGACTTCGGCCGGGCCCCGGCGGAGATCGGCGAAATCATACCGTTTGGGAGGATTGAGGACCTTCATCTCGCCGGAAATATACCGGTTTCCCCAGGTGATCATTTCCGAAACCAGCGGATGGCGGGGGTCGTTGGTCTGCAATACCTGGCGGGCTTCCTCGCCCGGATCCCAGGCAAACACTTCTTCGATACGCATCGCTGCAATGAGGATGTTATGTTCGTCGCGCAGGGCGAGGAATTCCGCTCCCGCGGGAAGGGCTTTTTCGGGGATCGGCAAGGTGACCGGGATCGGGAACAGGGTGCCGTCGCGGAGCCGCATTTCCTGCAGCACGCTCTCGTAATCCGCCTTCCCCATGAAGCGGTCGATGGGGGAAAAACCGCCGTTGCCGATTAATTCCAGATCGCACAGGCAGCGGGCGGAAAGTTGCACCGAGGGGAAATGAACGGCTTTCTCGATCCACTCGCGGCGCTCCTCGCCGGTGAGGATCAGATTGACCAGCGAGCCGCCGAACGGCGGGATGAGTTTTTCCGTATGAAGACCTTCCGTCATGATCCTATCCGTATTCCGATGATGTCAAAAACTGAGTCCGTACGCCGAGGATCCTTCCCCGGTCTTTCCGAAGGCCGTCCAGGAACAACAGGCCGGCCGATCCGGTGGGCGATGTCCTTTTCCGGATAATGAAACCGCATACATGAAAAGCCCCCCAGGGATGAACAAGGGGCTTTTTCCAGAGGCCGCAGTCCGTCCGCCTCTCCTGGTGAGGGCATTTGGGGGATGGCGGACTTGTGGTGCGGTTTGTCGTTCGAAGCGGTGTCCTATTTGCGGACAAGCAAGACAACTCCGCCGATCCCGAGGGCTGCGCCGATGACGGCGCCGAGGATCTGACGCCAGCCGATGATGTCCGGGTGCGCCCCCAGACCGATTACATCCGCCAGCAGTGCAATCAAAATAACGACTATACCGGCGACGATCAATATAATTCCCCAGTTGCGTTTGGACATTCCTGCTCCTTTAATTGGGAGATGATGAAATGTGATGAAATGCCGCCTGATTATCCCACAACTATGGGAGATAGTAAACTGACGATGGGGAATCCACTGGAGGATATGGCCCGGGGGTGGAAGAAGCAGTTACCATTGTAGATTTCGCCCCTTCCCGTGTGAACCGTCCGGCCGGGGAGACCGCGTCTGACGATCCAGGAAGGGGCGGTATGGGCTGTGATCGGGACCGGTTTTGGTTCAAGCCCCGCTTCCGACCAAGACAATCCAAACTGTTTTTATGAGGATATAGATATCCATCCAGAGGGACCAATTGCTGATATAGTATTCATCCATCTCCAACCGTTGCTGGAATGATTTTTGATGTCTGCCCATCACCTGCCACCAGCCGGTGATGCCAGGCTTTACACGCAGGATGACCGAGGCATAATCCTTCATCTCTTTCATCTCAAATGGCAGGTAGGCCCGTGGCCCGACCAGACTCAATTCGCCGCGCAGCACGTTCAGCAATTGCGGGAATTCATCCAAGCTGAATTTTCGCAGGAATCTCCCCACGCGGGAAACACGCGGATCATGCCGTAATTTATGGAATTTCTCAAATTCCATACGGGCATCCGCATTTTCCTGCAAATGCCGCTCCAATTGCCGGTCGGCATCGATAGACATTGTGCGGAATTTCATGACGCGAATCCGGCGGTTGTGTTGCCCCGCTCTCTCTTGGATGAACAGGGGGGATCCTGGCGATTCGATCGCAATGACCGCGGCAAAGAGTAATAGGAACGGTCCTAGCAACAATAAGAGGATGATGGATCCTGTGATATCGAGGAAACGCTTGAACCAGGTGACCTCTTTGCGCAGGAGATGGTAACTGTATTCCAGCCCAAGTTTGCCGTCCAGATCCCGCGGTTCCACCCACAACGAACCGAATTTATCCGCCTCCCGTACCAGAATGACCTTATGGAACTGCTGGTTCAGCAGGCGGGCGTATTGTTCCACTGGGGAATCCATGGAGGCGGCGATGATCATCACCTGGGCGTTAACGGCGGGGTGTTGTTCTCCGATCGATTTAAGCGGCAAAATGGTCTGCGGATGCCATCCCAACCGGCGGACGTTTCGGATGGAATCCGATACCTGCCTGGCCCACTCGCCATCGCCGAATACGACGACCGGCACGCCGTACCAGGACCAGCGGGAAAGCAGATTGCGCAGGGCGAAGTGCGCGACCGGCAGCACGCCGAGAGCCAGTCCCCAGGCGAGAAGAAGGACGGAGCGGGGCAGTTCCTGAAAGGGTTTGTTCAGATAGAAAACGGCCGCCAGCAGGAAGAAAATCAGAGTCACGGATTTGGACATCCGCTCCAGTTCTTTCACGGCCGTCAACCCATAGCCGGGATAGAGTCCCTGAGATATAAACGTTGCAATCCCCACCAATATGCCCACCTGCGCAATCGGCAATGCCGTCTCCCATTGCAGGCTGGTATCGATGACATAGAAGAAGGCTATATACGGTGCCAGAATCCTGCGCAGAATGAGTGCGATATAAAAGACGGAGTACATCAAGACGGCATCCGCCAGCATCAGAATACCGGAGACGAGGATTTTTTTATGCATCATCCGATCTCCCACCCTGGGTGAGCCGGTCCCTCGGCGGACGGCCGGAGAATGCCGTCCGGGAATCGGCGCCCGTGGATTCCCCGTGCACTCCGCGGACGGCATACATGCCGTCTGGCGAAGGAATACACCGAGCGACCGATGCGGCCGTATCGTCCCACATAAAAACGGTGCGAACATGGCCCCGAACGCCTGGCAGCAGCGATCGGATGATGTCCGACCGTATTGAGGGTGTTGGGTTAATCGCGATGCCCATCCGATGCGGAACCGGAGGGGTGCCAAAGGAGGCGGATTTGACCGGAAGGCTGTTCCCCATGATCTCTTGTCCGCTAATC
>JBJYXS010000431.1:9202-10232 GCA_046260075.1 Anaerolineales bacterium
CATACCGCGTTATTCCGGCGGCCTGAAGGACGACCAACACGACGAACAGCGGATATTGGGCGTAACGCCGCCACAGCCTCCGGGGCTCGCTGGCCAGCCGGAAGAGCCATTCCATGCCGGCGCGTTGGACCCAGCGCGGAGCCTGCCGTTTCCGGCCGGAGAGGAAATCGAACGCGGCGCCGACGCCGAACATCACCGGGGCGTTGATCTTTCCGATGTGTTCCGCCATCCAGGCGTCCTGCCGCGGCGAGCTGATGCCGATCCAGACAATATCCGCTCGGGAAGCATTAATGCGTTCGATGACCGCCCGGTCTTCGTCTTCGGCCAGCGGCCGGAAGGGGGGGGAGTACGAACCCGCGATGCGTATTTTGGGAAAACGGGACTGCAATTGGGCGGCCAGGGCATCCGCTACGCCCGGGGCGCCGCCGTAGAGGAAGTGCCGCCAGCCCTTGGATTCGGAGATGCGGAAAACCTCGCGCATCAGGTCCGTGCCGCAGACGCGGCTTGCGTGGCGGAAGCCGTGCCATTTTAACAACCAGACCGCCGACATCCCGTCCGGCGTGGTCAATCCGCTGTTGTTCAGGATCGGGCGCAGTTGCGGATCCCAATAGCAATCCATGATGACGTGTGCGGGTGTGACGCAGACGTAGCGGGATTCCCGGTTTGCCACCCAATGATGGACGGCAGCCAGCGCCTGGTCCATGTTGATTGCGCTGACATGGACGCCGAGGATGTTAATGCGGCGAATGGCGCCAGGATTTTTTGACCCCACTTCAATTGGCGAGAAAGAAATCATTTTCCGGCTGGCACCCTTCCGGATCACGTTGTATAGAATCAGATGACGCTAAAAAAACGCCGGAATGCAAAGCATTTCCGGGAAAATGATAGATTACAAATGGCCCCATAACCCGGTACATGTTTGCATGTATTGTATCGGAAAATGTCTGCAAGGAGTAGAGCGCGGTTCCATTAGCAACGATCATCGATAGTAATCATATCAGCGCTTAACTTCGATATCCAATCCTTACGG
>JBJYXS010000432.1:0-2191 GCA_046260075.1 Anaerolineales bacterium
TGGCATCTTGCCCGGACGACGGACAGCGCGTCCGTCCTAGCGATAGCCGCACTGGTGGGCCTGCTGCCGCAAGTGGTCATTGGGCCGGCGGCGGGCGCGATCGTGGATCGCGGAAACCGCCGGCGGATCCTCATTGCGGCGGATGCGGGAATCGCGGCGGCAACGCTGGTATTGGCCGGATTGTTCCTCACGGATGCCGTGGAACCCTGGCATATCTACTGGCTGATGTTCCTGCGAGCCGTCGGCGGCGGGTTCCACGGCCCGGCCATGCTGACCTCCACCGGCGGAATGGTTCCCGACCGCCACCTTGCCAGAGTCCAGGGATTGAACCAGGCGCTGGAAGGCGCATTGAATATCGCCGCCGCGCCGATCGCCGCCGTATTGTTGAGCATATTGCCGGTGGAGGGAATCCTGGGGATCGATATCCTGACCGCTCTCGCGGCGGTCGGATTGCTGCTGCGCATACACATTCCCCAGCCGGAATCGGCGGCGGATGCGGCACGGCCGGCGCCCTTCCTGGAGAGAACGCTGAGCGATGTGATCGAAGGGATTCGCTACGTCCGGCGGTGGACCGGATTGTGCGCCTTGCTGGCGATGGCCGTTTGTTTCAACGCCCTGTTGCAGCCGGCGTTGATGCTGCTTCCCATCCTGGTGCGGCGGTCGCTCGACGGGACGGCCCTCTCGCTGGGCGGCATCCAGGCAGCGTTCGGAGTGGGCGTCGTGGCGGGCGGGGCAATCCTTGGCGTGTGGGGTGGATTTCGGCGGCGCGTGCGGACGGTCATCATGGGATTGGCGGGATTGGGAGCCGGCCTGCTGGCCGCCGGAGGGCATCCGCCCGGGAACGCAATCTGGATCGCCGGCTGCCTGTTCGTTTGCGGAGCCATGATGGCGGTCATCCACGGCGCCTTGTTCGCCATCATTCAGTCGAAGGTCGCGCCGGATATGCAGGGCCGCGTGATGGCGCTTACCCTCAGCGTGGTGGGTGTGGCCGTGCCGATCGGCTTGACGTCCGCCGGGCCGTTAGCGGACCGATTGGGGCCGGAATGCTGGTTTGCGGCGGCGGGAATCGTCTGCCTGGGGATGGCGGCGTCGGCTGCGGCATCGCCTGCCGTCCAGCGGTTGGAAGACCGGGGGAAAGACCGGCCGATGTCGGCGGAATCCGCCGCCGGATGAAACGGACCTGTGCAGAAGTGAATATCGCGACGGAATCCAGGCGTGGAACCGGTGAGCTGGGAGCAGAGAAGGGTATCATCCTTCCAGTGGCGACAGTAAAAATTGGCAGGCAGGATTTGCAGGATTGACATGCTGGATCCAAAAACCTTATGGATCCTGTTAATCCTGTCCATGCCATTCCATGGTATTCTCGGCATATGCCATTTTCCTCCCGGGTTGGGGGTGATCTTGAAGCGAACGTTTTCTCCCTGGCCGTGGAGCGGCGGCGCGCGGACGGTTCCCGACTGTGGGATTTGACGCTTTCCAATCCCACACTGGCCGGGTTGGACTATCCCCTGGAGAAGATCCGCGACGCGCTGGCGCAAGCGGCCCGGCATCCCTATCAGCCGGATCCGCGCGGACTGCCCGCCGCGCGGCGGGCCGTCGCGGAGTATTACCGCCGCCACGGGAAGAACATCTCCCCCGAATCCATAATCCTGACGTCCGGCACGAGCGAAGCCTATTCCTTCCTGTTTAAATTGCTTTGTTCGCCGGGGGAATCCGTGCTGTTCCCCCGGCCGAGTTACCCCTTAGTGGAGGTGATCGCAGGCCTGGAGGGCGTCTCCGCGCATCCGTACCCGCTGGCCGGGAACCGCCGGAGCTGGGATATCTCCCGGATCGGCGAATCGCTGCCGGCCGCCGCGCGGGCGCTCGTCGCCGTCTCACCCAATAATCCCACCGGCGCCATGCTGACGGAAGAGACGCTGCGCGCACTCGGTTCCTTTTGCGCAGGCCACGGGCTGGCCTTGATCGTGGACGAGGTATTCCTGGATTACCCCGCACCCGGGCGGGGACCGGAGGCCGTTACGTCGGCCGGATATTCGGATGTGCTTACCTTCACCCTCGGCGGACTCTCAAAAGCCTGCGGCCTGCCGCAGATGAAACTGGCGTGGATCGCCGCCGGCGGGCCGGAAGAGGAAGTGCGCACGGCGCTGGCGCATCTGGAGTTCATCAACGATGCCTTCCTCACGGCGGGCAC
>JBJYXS010000433.1:0-2326 GCA_046260075.1 Anaerolineales bacterium
ATGGTGGAGTTGGAGAACACCTCTGTAAGTCTCTCTTCCGTGGTATTTCGGGAAAGTCATGTGGCGGAACGCCTTGGTCAAGCGCCGTATATCCAATGCACCGCCGACTGGTGCCCGTCGTGCCGGGCATTGAAACGAAACATGAAGGATGAACGGATGGTTGCGGCCTATCGGGGGACATATATCATCCTGGTCGACGTGGATATCTGGCTGGACCGGCTTCCCTCCGTGGGATTGTATGTCACCGGGATCCCCTCAATTTATGAATTGACGTATGAGGGTAAACCCACAGGTCGTTTCATAACCGGAGCGGCGTGGGATGATAACACGCCCGAAAACATGGCTCCCGTCCTGGATGCATTCTTTCATCCTGATGAATAACCCGGCAAAGACCGGGTCGACCTCAAGAGAAAACCGGATCTCAACGCGTGAAGAAAATCCTGTATTTCCCAGCCGTCCTTTTTTTCCTGGCGGCATGCGTTCCCGAAGCCGTGGAGAAGGCGGACGGATCAACGACGCTTGCGGCGAAATGGTCTTCGCTCAACATCCCCCATGCGACGATTGTGTATTATGACATCGCAGGATCCACGGCGGAGGAACTACGGTCGCAAATGGACTCCTTCGGCCCGGTGGGATATGACGGGTATCAGGGGGATGCGACCACCCTGTGGTCGATCCGGTGGAATTGGCCGGGGTTCGGAAAAGGAGTGTGTGATCTGCAGCAAGCCGTTGTTTCCTACACCATTGATGTGGTTCTTCCACGATGGCAGCCCCCGGATGGAGTGAAACCGGCGTTGCTGGACCAATGGGATGCCTATATTTCCGCTCTGGTCAACCATGAAAAGGGCCATGTGGATTACGTGGTGGATCAAATTCCACGGATCGTCGCGGCCATACAACATGCGACGTGCCGTACGGCTGATGCGGCAGCTGATGGAATCCTTCAAGACATCCGGGAACACGACGTGCAATATGATGCCGAAACCGATCACGGAAAGAGTCAGGGCGCCCAATTTCCTTAGGGCATATGAAAAACCTTGCCAAGCGGCAGCGAACACAACTTGGCGAGCCGGAAATTTGCTACAATCCCGTTTCGGCGGATCACGGAGCGGGGAAGATGGTTTCGCGGCCGCCGGTGAAAAAATGGATCTGCACAACCTCAAACGGTGTTTGCCAAGGAGCGAACCATGTATGTGGGAAGAATAGTCGCGATCGGACAGACGACGGATGGCCGGTTGGCCGCCCTGTATCGGGTGTCCTCACGGTCGTTCCCGAACCGGGTGGCGCAAGTGAACGGCACGACCGTTTCGATCGTTCCGAAAGAGGGTTTTGAAGCCGATATCCGCAAGAATCCGTACATCTCCTACCATTGCCTGCGCACCGTCGGCACATATGCCGTGGCGACCAACGGCAGCCATACCGATCCGATTACGGAAAAATTGGCGTCCGGCATGGGCATGCGGGACGCCATGGTGTATGCATTGGGCGGGCTGGATTACGAGCACGACGACTACAACACTCCGCGCATCGCCGCGGTCGCCGATTCGAAGACCCGGCGGTGTGCGATCGGGATCGTCCGCTCCGACGCCCTGCTGGTGCGGGAACTGGATCTCCCCAAAGGCGTATTGCGCTATGTGGCGACATACGAACACGATTCCCCGGACGATGCCTACGGCGAATCGGATTGGAAGATCCAAAGCGCCGTGGAAGGATGTGCGTACATTTTGGGAAAAGGCGTCTTCGCGGATTTGGAACGGCCGATCGTCGCCGCTTGCGCGATCGAGGAGGAAAAAACCTTTTCGGTGGCCGTGCAAGAGGCGGGGGCCCGTTAACGGAGCTGGGAGAAATAGGTAGAGAAGAAATCGGGCGGCCGATATTCGGCCGCCCGTAGTCGTTCAGGCGTTCTTGCCCCAGATGATCCCTTCCAGCCGCCGGCGGGTGCGCCGGGCCGCCGATCGCACCCGGGCCAGCAGCCGGTCGCCCCACGGCAACCGGCGTCCGCGTCGTACGCTGGAACTGACCCAGCGTACGACGGACGAGCCCCAGGTAAGGCCTCCGCCGAAAGCGACAAAGACGATGTTGTCGCCGGGATGGATCCGTCCGTCGGAAACCGCCTCGCACAGTGCAATCGGGATCGAGGCCGCAGAAGTGTTGCCGTACCGGTCGACGTTTATGACGAAACGCTCCGGGGGAAGCCCCAAATCCTTGGCGGCGGAATCGATGATCCTGCGGTTGGCCTGGTGGGGGATTATCAGACGGATGTCGTCCAGCGAAAGGCCGGCCTTGGCCACCACCTCGCGCACCGAGGCGGACATCACCCGGGTGG
>JBJYXS010000434.1:0-2338 GCA_046260075.1 Anaerolineales bacterium
TTGATCAATATGATCACCGGAATCGACCGGCCCACCGGCGGCGAGGTGATCGTCGAAGGCCGCGCGGTCCATGCGATGAGCGAGGACGCGCTCGCCCGCTGGCGCGGGCATTCGATCGGCGTGATTTTCCAGTTCTTCCAGTTGATCCCGACTCTGACGATCCTGGAGAATGTTGTGCTGCCGATGGATTTTTGCGGCAAGATCGCCCCCAAGGACAGGCTGCCGCGGGCCATGCATCTCCTCGAACGGGTGCGGATTCCCGAGCAGGCGCACAAACTGCCGAGCACGCTTTCCGGCGGACAGCAGCAGCGGGCGGCGATCGCCCGGGCTCTGGCCAACGATCCGCCGCTGTTGGTCGGCGATGAACCGACCGGCAACCTCGACCGGCATACGGCGGTCGAGATGTTCGACCTGTTCGAATCCCTGCGCGGCGAGGGGAAAACCGTCCTGATCGTCACCCACGACCGGGAACTATCCGAGCGCACCCGCCGCGTCATCCACCTCCTGGATGGTTCCATCGAAAAGGACCATGCCAATGGGAAGGCGATGCTGCAATGAGCGTCGTTTGGAAGAAGATCTGGAGGGATCTTACGCTCAACAAATCCCGGACGTTCCTCGCCGTGCTATCCACGTCGGTCGGCGTGTTCGCCCTGGGTTTGGTCGTCAATATGAACAACATGATGAACGGCAGCATCCAGGAACAGGTGCGGGGTTCGAACCCCGCCCAGATTCAGCTGTATGCCGCGCCGATCGTCGAGGAGCAAGAGCGAATTCTCCGCGGGCAACAAGGCGTCGACGATGCAGAATCGGTGATTGTCAGCTACTTCCGCTGGAAGCGGGAAGGCGAGACGGAATGGCGCGATGCCGAGCTGATCGGCCGCAGGGATTTTGATGCCCAGAGAGTCTCCCGGATGCAAAAGACGGCGGGGGTTTGGCCGGGCGATAAGACTCTCGTCATGGAACAAGCGACCATGGACTATTTCGGATTGAGGATCGGGGATACGATCCTGGCGGAACACGGAAACACAGCGCGTCCGGTGAAAATCGTCGGCGCCGCCCGATACACAGAGGCTATTCCTCCGCAATATGCGGGAGGATCCCAGGCGACGTTCTTCGCCGTACCGGATACGATCGAGTGGCTGACGGGATACGCCGTCTTCAATTCCATCGACATCCGGCTGGAGGAATGGGATCCGGCCGGGGCGGAGGATACCGCCCGGGAGATCGAAGAAAAATTGGAGGAGGCCGGTCTGCAAACGGGCGGATTCCAAGTCATCGAACCCGGCTATCACTTCGCTCAGGAGATCCTGGACGGGGTCTTCATCGTCCTGACCGGGATGGGGATCATCTCGCTCGGCCTCAGCGCATTCCTGATCGTGAACACCCTTAATGCGCTCCTTTCGCAACAGATCTGGCAAATCGGAATCTTAAAAGTGGTGGGTGCCACCTTCGCAAGGGTGGTGAGGATCTACCTGGGAGTTGCACTGCTCTACGGTGTGATGGCCCTGCTGCTCGCCATCCCGGCTTCCACGCTGGGCGCGAAGTTCATGTCCGCCTGGATGCTTTCCACCATCAACGTCGCGCCGGGGCGGATGGATCTGGTCCCGTCGGCGGTTCTTCTTCAAGTCGCGGTCGGAATATTGGTCCCTGTCCTGGCGGCGCTGTTCCCGGTCGTCGGCGGGGCGCGGGTTTCCTGCCGCCAGGCGATCAGCAACTACGGCCTGGGCGGGGGTTTCGGCAACTCGCTGGCGGACCGGCTGTTCCTTCGCGCGCAGCAGGCGCTGCCCGCTTTTCGGAACGTCCCGCGTCCGGCCGTGCTCAGTTTGCGCAACACCTTCCGCCGCAAGTCGCGTCTCTTGCTGACCCTGGCTACGCTGACCTTGGGGGGCGTGATGTACATCACGGTGATGGGCGTGGGGCTTTCCCTGGACCGGATGCTGGAGGTCTTGACGAACGATTTCGGCTTCGACGTCCTGATGATTTTCGACCGCCCGGAACGCATGGAAAAGATCTCCCATATCGCCGAGGGCGTGCCCGACGTGGCCGGGTCGGAAGGGTGGGATATCCGCAGCGCGCGACTCACATTCGACGAAGGGGAAGACGTGGACACGCAGGTGTGGGGATTGCCGCCCGATTCCGATTTGTTCCACTTCAACATCGCCGCCGGGCGCGCGCTGCTTCCGGAGGACGGCCGGGCCATACTCATCAACCGCAAAATCGCGCAGGATAAAGGATTGCACCCCGGCGATACGGTCACCCTCGAGATCAACGGCCGGGAATCGGAATGGACGATCGTGGGTTTGATCATCAACATGAACAATATGCAGCGGGATTCGTT
>JBJYXS010000435.1:0-2669 GCA_046260075.1 Anaerolineales bacterium
ACCGACAGGACCGTTTCCGGGTCGTCGATCAGCGGCACGTACCCCGTGAAGGCGATGAACAGCGCGGCGGACATCAGCCCGGCGGCGAGCGCCAGTGCGACCGCCCAGACCCGGCTGAGGGCACCGCGGGCCGCACGGGGGATCGCCCTCTCCCACCACGAAAGCGGGCTGTTGATGCGGGTGGATACGAGCCAGAAGACCGGGAAAAACAGAACCTGCGCCACTCCCCCGCCCACAAAGAGCAACACCAGAAACAGGATCAGGAAGACGGTCGACCCCTTCGTTTTGTGTACGCCGGCGATCGACCAGACGATCAACGCGGCGCCGACGATGATGGTGACGATCCCGGCCGCGAGAAAATTCGGGATCAGGGTCAGGGCGGGTTCGGCTCCGTGCGGCCACATCCGCTGAGCCTCGCCGACGGCCGATATAAATATACCTTCGGTAGGGACGTTGCCCTGCAGGGCTTCGAACAATCCATGGCTGATGCCGGATACGCCGAAGATAATTCCGAACACCATGGTGAAGGTTCTTGTGGCTTTGTTCATGATTCAACTCCTGATGCAGTTCTATTGATGAAAACGCGCCGAATATCCGTCCCTCCGGAAGGTTCGCGAAGGCGGCCCGCTCCTCCCCATGATCTGTACCACGGACAGTATTGATCGGGTTTTAAAAATCGGGCAGGGGCTACCCCGATTTCTTCGTCGCCGGTTCGGTTATTTCGCGCATCTTCTCCCGCAGCACCCGCCAGCCGATCACATGGATCCCGGAATTGCGGATGAATTCCCGCAGCTCGCGGCTGGTGAAGGCCCGGTAATCCGCGACGCGGCAGGGTGCATCCGATGCGGCCGCGCGCAGTTCGGGCGTATCCGCCGACGGATGGAGGATGAAATACGAAAGTCCCGGCGGCAGGTCCGCCAGGGCCCGGCGCGCCGTGCCGATGCGGTCGCCGGGGTCGTCGAGCGGCATGACGAAGATCCGGTCGAACAGCGGGATCCCCTTGATCTCGTACTTCTCCGCCCGGCGCGCCATGGCGGCGGCCGACCGGCGGTCGTATCCCCAACCCATCGCGGTCCGTTCATCCATGCGCAGGAAGAAGGCGGGAATGCCCCGCCGTTCCGGTATGTTTATGTAATCCGGCAGGAACTTGGGATGCCATGCGGTGCCGCAGTGGGAATCGACGTGGGTCAGGTCGATCCCGGCCGCCTGCGACCGTTTGATCTGGGCCGTCAGTTCGGCCCGCACCGCGGCCGCCTTGCCGGCGCGATGGACCGTCTCGGATTTGCGGTGGAAATACCCCTCTTCGTCCAACAGGCCGCCGGATCGCAGCCGCGAGGCGATCGGCCCCCAGCGGCACGATTCGCCCTCGCAGGTGATGGTGAAATGCAGGCCGGCATCGACGGCCGGATGGGCGCGGCAGAAGGCCGCCGCGGCCGGGAACCACGGGCAGACGGCCATAACCGCCATCGAGGATATGATGCCCGCGTCCCACAGGTCGTCGAGCACCGCCACACCGGCCTGGCACAAACCGATATCGTCGGCGTGGATGATGACCAAACGGTCCTCGTCGGAATAACCCAGCCTGCGCAAAACGGGATTGGGTTTCATAATGCCTCCGAATCCAAACCAACCTCTCCTCCCCTATCCCCTCCCCTTCTTCCCTTAAGGGAAGGAAGGGAGGGGCGCCTGAACCCTGGTGAATTTTCGGGGTGAAGGCGGGGCGGGGAAGCTAGGTCTCCTTCTCCACCACCAACGTGCACTTGGTCACCAGTGCGGCGACCGCGCCGACCGCCGCCAGCTGGGGCGCCAGGATCGCCCCGACCACGCCGAGCGTGACCGGGAACTCCATCAGGATCTTGCCTTCTTCGTTTTTAATGAGGATCCGGCGGATGTTGCCCTCGTGCAGGAGTTCCTTGATCTTGGCCAGGAGCTTATCGCCGTCGATGTGGAACTCTTCGGTGCGCGTTTGTTGATCCGTCATGCAGCCCTCCTTTTTCCTCTCCGGTGGACGGAAAGGGACTATCCGAAAAAGAACCCGATCGCCTGCAGCACCAGGATCCCCAAGCCGGTGACGGCATACATGGCGCCCACCACGTCGATCAGCCGGGCCGTGGGACGACGCGTCTTCTTCCCCTCCCCCTTCCCGGAAGGAGCCGCCTTTTCGCGTCGCGGCGCCGGTCCCTTCCACCGACGGCCGTACACCGCGATCGCCGCGCCCAGGATCAGGACCGCGACCCCCAACAGCGCCACCGCCGCATCGGGCAGGAGCAAAAATTCAAGGTTCAGAACGAACAGCAGGGCGAGGAACAGCGCGGCGATGAACAGATAGGTTTGCATATGAACGGGATCTTACCCCATCGGTCGATTCGTATGAAGCCTTCAGAAGTCATCCGGGAACGGAATGCGATCCGATTGTACCCCGGATTTGGGCCTGTCTTTTTTCACGGCATCCGGTAGGCCGGGTGTTATTTTTTCCGGCACACGATCAGCATGTGCTCGCTCATCCCCACCACTGCGGGATGGGCGCAGGTTCGAAGATGGGTCTGCATCCAGACCCGCCAGCGTTTCGGATGGCGGGCCAGAGCGTTCACCTTCCGGTACTGCCGCGAGCTGAGTCCTTCCAGGCCGACCATCTCCAGAATCCGCACGCCCTTGCCCGCAAAGGCGCG
>JBJYXS010000436.1:0-13189 GCA_046260075.1 Anaerolineales bacterium
CGATCCCGGCGGAAGGCAGCCTGCAGAATCCGGCCTGGTCGCCGGAAGGCGGCCGGCTGCTGTTCACCCGCTGGCAAAACGGCTACAACACCGGCCCGGCCGACATCATGATCTTCGATTTCGCGGCAAGTTCGGCGACGACGCTCGTGTCCGACGGCAGCGACAACGTCAACCTGCCGGGGTCGGCTTGGAACGGCGCCACCCGCTTCATCGCCTTTTCCTCCTCGCGCGACCCGCACGATGAAATCTTCCTGATCGCCGACTACGGACAGCCGGGGGAGGAGATCCAAATCACCGACCGATCCGGCACGGTCGCCTACGAGCCGTCACTCTCTCCGGATGGATTGTGGGTGGTGTTCGAATCGCATCCATTGGATATCGAAGATCACAGTGTGATCACCGTATTTGCAGTGGACGGATCGGAACCCTACCGCGGGTTGACGGATCCGGAAGAGGACTGCCGCCAGCCGAACTGGTCGCCCGCCGGCGACGCGATCGTGTTTCAATGCTTCCAAGGCGGACAATGGGATCTATGGTTGGCCGATCCCGACGGATCGGACCGCCGGCGGATCACCGAAGGCGCCGGAGACAAAACCGACGCCTCCTTCTCGCCGGACGGGCGATGGGTGGTATTCAGCGCGGATTCCCTGGACAGCGAAGGCGCCGATATCTGCCTCCTCCGGGCCGGCGGCGGCGATCCCGAGCGCGTGACGGATCTTTCGGGATACGCGGGCGCGCCGTCGTGGTCACCGGACGGAAGGTCCATCGTCTTCGAGTTCTCACCCGCCGATCCGGACGGTTCGCCGGGGACGACGATCTGGATCGTCGCGACGCCGCCGGTTCCGTGGCAAATGGGTCTCCCCACCCCGTCCGGCCGGTGAGATGGCGCGCCGTCCCGCTCCTGATGCCGTGCGGAACATGATGATCGACGGCATTCGAATCAGGGCATCGATGGGCTTACAGGGTCAAGCTCAAAAACGTTGCAGAGATCGTCGATGGCCGGCAGCCTTTCACTCCAACTCCTGCTCCGCACAATCCTCGATCGCCTGGGCGGCCTGTTGAGACGTTAACGATCCGTCGAAGATACCCCGGACGCTGTCGAGCACGACCTCGCCGATCGCCGGACCGAGATAGGAATCGTAATACAGTTGAAGGTACTCGGCCTTGGCGAGCGTCTGCTGAACGGCGATCATGAGCGGATCCGTCAATCCCGCTTCGCCGCCGTTGACGACCGGAAGACAAAAGCCCTCCCGGGCGCATTGGACCTGCGATTCCACGCGGGTCAGGTATTTGAGGAAATCGACGGCTTGGGGCGGAGCATCCCTGCCGACGGCGAAGCCGTTTCCGCCGCCGAACGCATCGTCGGGACGGCCGGCGCCGCCCGCGACCGCCGGGAAGGAAAAGAAGCCGAGGTTGTCTCCGATTCCATCCCCGTCGGCGCTGGCGGTTTCCTGATAATTCGGAGCCCACTGTCCCATCAACTCCATGGCGGCCCGGCCGTCGCCCATCAGGGCGGCTGCATCATTGTAAGCCGCGCCCAGGAAACCGTCCTGGAACGGCGAAAGATCCATAAGTTCCCGGATTTCCCGGCCGGCTTCGATGAACGCCGGATCGGCAAAGGATCCCGTACGGCTGTAGGCCGCCTCGAAGGCGGCCGGACCGCCGATGCGGAGGGCCAAGTAAGCAAACCAGAACATACCCGGCCAGCGGTCGCCCTCTCCGAGGGCGACCGGAGTGATGCCGGCGTCCTTGAGGGTCCGGACAATATCGAGGAACTCCGCCCAAGTCGCCGGCGGAGCGTGGATTCCGGCCCGGGCGAAGAGCGCCTTGTTGTACCAGATCCCAACCATGCCCGCGTCCCACGGCACACCGTAGTGTGCGCCGTCGAACGCATACAGGCCCAGGACGCCCCGTCCGAAGGTATTGCGCCAGGCGCCCTTGTCCGCGTCCAGATCCTCCGTGATGTCCTTCAGAAGGCCGGCCTCGGCGAAGGCATTCATCTCGTCTCCGCCCCAACTGTGGAATATGTCAGGCGGATCGCCGGCCTGCATGACGGTGCGCAGCCTGGATTTATAGGGGGAGCTTTCCGGCAGGGTGATCTCGATGGTGACGCTGGGATGGTCGGCCATGTACGCATCGGCCAGCCCCCGCCAATACAATCTGAAATCCTCCCGGTCATTGATGTGCCACCAGGAGATAGTCACCGGATCGGCTGGGGTCGGTTCGACGGTGGGTGTCGGCGGTCCGATCGTCCC
This sequence comes from Anaerolineales bacterium, assembly GCA_046260075.1. GTDB lineage: Bacteria > Chloroflexota > Anaerolineae > Anaerolineales > RBG-16-64-43 > JAFGKK01. The sequence goes on from JBJYXS010000436.1 coordinate 2,256, forward strand.
GCTTGGCGATGCGGACGCGGAGGGTGCGGCGGCCGCGCTCTCCGCAACAGCCTCCGCGGACGGCGAAGGCATTTTTTTTGCGAGATAGTAGATACAGCCTACGGCGGCCGCCAGCGTGCAGCAAAAGGATGGGAAAACGAGGAGCGTTATTCCGACCGGGGCAATACTTTTTATCATGTTGTGTGATTTTTCATTACGCATAATTCCTCCATCATAAAGGCACATGCCTCATACCGACTTGCCGGCGGGTATTATCCCTCAATCGCGGCGCCCCGGCAACGCTCGACGCACACGGCTTCCTTTTCCGTGCAACGGCAGGAAATTTTCTTTTCGTTTCGAGTAGAATGGAAAAACCACGAAAACCGCAAGGATACCTGATGGTACGCATCGGCACCTCCGGCTGGGTCTACCCCCATTGGCGCGGCGTCTTCTATCCGCAGGATCTGCGGCAGAAGGATTGGTTCGCACACTATTCCCGTCATTTCGACACCGTCGAAGTCAACAACACCTTCTACCGCCAGCCGCGCCCGGCGGTGTTCGATAAGTGGCGGGGGCAGGCGCCCGCGGGCTTCGTGTACGCGGTCAAAGCCAACCGGTACCTTACGCACATCAAGCGGCTGCTCGATCCCGAAGAACCGCTGCGGACCTTTTTCGAAGGCGCCGCGGAAGTAAAAGAGAAACTCGGACCGGTCCTCTACCAGCTGCCGCCGGAATTCCCGCCCGATCTCACCCGCTTCCGGCGTTTCCTCGATGCGCTGCCCGAGGGGTATGCACACGCCGTCGAATTCCGCGACGCGCGCTGGCAGACGGAAGAGGTATTCGCTTTACTGGAAGAATACGGCGTCGCTCACTGCATCCACGACCGCCGCAACTTGAACGTGCCCCTGCGGGTGACGGCTTCGCCCGCCTACATCCGCCTGCACGGCGACAGCGCGCCCGGCGGCGATTACACCGAAGCGATGCTGGGAACCTGGGCGGAACGCATCCGCGAATGGAAGGATCGGGGATTGGATGTATATATGTACTTCAACAATGATTGGGAAGGAAATGCGATTCGGAATGCTACGAGTCTTATAGACCTGCTTGGAAAATAATCGCCTTTCACTTTCCTTTCCCCGGACGGTTCACCCCCTTCCTATCCCCCGTCGTTTTTCTCCGGGGCATGCTCCCAAATCCGCGCAGCAGATCCCCTTAAATGGAGGTCCTCTCGCGCGTATTTGGGGAGGGGACGACGCCGACGGAGAAGGAAACACAAGAAACAGCCCCAAGGTTCCCTCTCCGCCCCTTATCGCCTATAATCCACACTTGCCGCCTCATAAAAGGATCGCCACTATCGCCGGAGTCGGGTGTTACATAAGAGACCGACCCTTTCGCGCGAAGTGCGAGGCGGCGGAACGGAGCCGAACGATGCAATCCTTCGCAAAATTCGTCAGCTCTTCGGCCCACTACCGGCCGCGGGAGGGAATGGCCGCCTTTCTCCTGCACCGCATCAGCGGGCTGGCCGTGCTGCTGTTCCTGTCGATTCACATCGTCGACACCTCGACGGTGTATTTCTTTCCGGAATTCTACGAGGAGTTCCTGGCCGTGTACCGTGCTCCGGTCTTCATGCTGCTGGAAATCGCGCTGGTGGCGGGCGTGGTGTACCACGGGTTGAACGGGTTCCGGATCGCGCTCTTCGACCTGGTGCTGCCCGCGGCCTGGACGATCGAACGCGAACGGCTGTCGGTCCGGCTGACGATCCTGCTGGCCGCTCTGCTGTGGCTTCCCGCCGGGCTGATCATGGGCGGGAACTTCATCGGCTATTCGTTTTTGGGATGGTAGGGAAACCCTTATGACCGCTCTGGAACAAACCGCGGCCCCCGGCCGCCCGGCCTGGATGCAGACCGCCTGGATCCTCATGCGCCTGTCGGCGCTGCTGCTCGTGCCGATGGTCTGGATCCACGTGCTGATCCAGGACGTGCTGGTGGGAGTCCACCACATCGACCTCGATTACGTGGCCATGCGCTGGGCCAGCCTGGGATGGCGCGCGTACGACGCGGCACTGCTGTGCTTCGCCTTCGCCCACGGCGTCAACGGCCTGCGCCAAGTGCTTGAGGATTACATCCACGGACCCCGGGCCCGGCGCGTGCTGCGCATACTGCTGTTCCTTTTCTGGCTGGCCGTCACCCTGCTGGGCGGCGCCGCCGTGATCGGAGGCGCACGCTCATGACCATCGAGCACACCTTCGACGCGGTGATCGTCGGCGCCGGCGGCGCGGGCCTGATGGCCGCCCTGCACGCCGCGCGCGGCGCCGACGTGGCGGTGATCTCCAAACTCTACCCGACCCGCTCGCACACCGGCACGGCCCAGGGCGGCGTGGCGGCCCCGCTGGGCAACATGGAAGAGGACCGCTGGGATTGGTACATGTACGACACGGTCAAGGGCGGCGATTACCTGGTCGACCAAGACGCGGCCGAGATCCTGGCCCGCGAATCGGTCGAGACGGTGCTGGAACTCGAGCACCTCGGCCTGCCCTTCGACCGCACCCCCGACGGACGGATCGCGCAGCGGCGCTTCGGCGGACACACGCGAGCCTTCGGCAAAGCCCCGGTGATGCGTTCGTGCAAGAGCGCCGACCGCACCGGGCACATGATCCTCCAGACCCTCTACCAAAACTGCATCCGCCGCGGGATTCGCTTCTTCGACGAATTCTTCGTGCTCGACCTGATCCTCGAGAACGGCGCGGCGCGCGGCGTGGCGGCGGTGGAGATCAAAACCGGCGAGCTGCATCTCTTCCGCGCCAAGGCCGTGCTGCTGGCCTGCGGCGGATTCGGCCGGATGTACGAGGTCACCTCGAACGCGCTCTCGCTGACCGGCGACGCGGTGGCCGCGGCCTACCGCCGCGGGCTGCCGTTGGAGGATATGGAGTTCTTCCAATTCCATCCCACCGGCATCTACAAGATGGGCATCCTGCTCTCCGAAGCCGCACGCGGCGAGGGCGGCATCCTGCTCAACGGGAAAGGCGAACGGTTCCTCGAACGCTACGCGCCGCAGCTCAAAGATCTCGCCCCGCGCGATCTGATCACCCGCTCCATCTTCCAGGAGATCCGCGAAGGGCGCGGCGTGGACGGCGGGGATTACGTCCTGCTCGACATCCGCCCGGAGACGATCAACCGCTGCGGCAGCGCGCCCGGCGGGCGGAGTGTGACCGCGGCCGAACTCGAGGCCAAGCTTCCCGACATCATCGAGATGATGCGCATCTACCAGGGAATCGATCCGATGCATGCCCCGGTGCCCGTCCAACCGACCGCGCACTACGCGATGGGCGGCATCCCGACCGATATTCACGGCCGCGTCCTGCGCTCCGCTCCCGCCCAAGGCGAGCCGGAACGCGTTCCCGGTTTGTTCGCGGCCGGTGAATGTTCCTGCGTGAGCGTGCACGGCGCCAACCGGCTGGGGACCAACTCGCTGGTAGACCTGCTGGTGTTCGGACGGCGCAGCGGGCGGGCGATGGCCGAATTCTGCGCCGGCAGCGACCTGGCCGGCCTGCCCTCCGACGCGGGCCAGGAAGCCGCCGGGGAATTGATCCGCCTGCGCGACAGCCGGGGCACCGAACGGATCGGCGCCCTGCGCGCCGCGATGCAGCGCTGCATGACCGAGCATGTCGGGGTCCAGCGCATCGCCCAGGGGCTGGAAAAGGCGATCCACACCCTGCGCGAGTTGAAGGTCCGCTACCAGAAGATCGGCCTGGCCGACCTGGGGCGCAAGTGGAACACCGAGATCCTCGAAGCCTTCGAGCTCGGCGGGTTGCTGGATTTGGCCGAGGTGACCGCGGCCAGCGCGCTGCGCCGCACCGAAAGCCGGGGCGCCCACTTCCGGGAGGATTTCCCCAACCGCGACGATATAAAATGGCTGCACCACACCCTGGCCCGCCGCTCTTCGGGATCCGGCGCGGGCCTGGTGCTGGAGGAAGTCCGTTTCGATGTGCGACCGGTGGTAATCACCCGCTTCGCGCCGGAGGCGAGGAAATATTAGCCGGAGGCCACGGCTGCAGTTGATGTTCTTTCTCCCTTCTCCCGGCTGATGCCGGGAGAAGGGCCGGGGATGAGGGAAACCGAATGCAGGTACATTTAAAAATCAAACGTTACGATCCGGAACGCAAACCATCCTCCTGGTGGTCGACCTTCCAACTCACCGCCGAACCCTCGGACCGGGTGCTGGACCTGTTGACGCGGGCCAAGGACGAGCACGACGGCAGCCTGACCTTCCGCCGTTCCTGCGCCCACGGGATCTGCGGATCATGCGCCATGCGGGTCAACGGGACCAACCGGCTGGCCTGCAAGACACTCGTCCGCGACCTGGGAGAGAAGATCACGCTCGAACCGATGCTGGGGCTGCGGGTGGAAAAGGACCTGGTGGTGGATATGGAACCGTTCTTCGCCGCCTACCGCAAGGTGAAGCCCTACCTGCTGACCGACGAACCGCCGCCGCCCGACGGTCGCGAGCGGCGCCAAAGCCCGGCCCAGCGGCTGCGCTACGACGAGACCACCAAATGCATCCTGTGCGGCGCCTGCACCACCGCCTGCCCGGTCTTCTGGTCGGACGGGGAATACCTCGGGCCGGCGGCGATCATCGCGGCCCACCGCTTTCTGTTCGATTCGCGCGACACCCGTCCCGCCGAACACGTCGCCGCGCTGGCCGGTGACGGGGGAATCTGGCGCTGCCGGACGATCTTCCAATGCACGATCGCCTGCCCGCGCGAGATCAAGGTCACCAAGGCCATCGCCGAGGTCAAGCGCGAAATGGTGCGGGGCGGCCTGGGGCCGGAAAAAGAAGCAACGAGACAACGAATGGCGGTCTGAATACGGCCGCGAAGAGCGCGCGACCTGCTTGACCGCAGTAGGAATTAATCATCTTTGCGTGTGTTGGTAATCCGCCATCCCCGCACATATTACCAATCCGCCATTCCCGCACGCATAACCAATCCGTCATCCCCGCACGGATTAACAATCCGTCACCCCCGAGTGTTCCTATCGGGGGCCCAGCGTCTTTTTTTCTTGAGCACGAAAGACGCTGGATCCCCGCCAAAACCACGCGGGGATGACGGGCGGAGCGTGCGCGGGGATGACGGCTGCAAAGTTAACACCGGGATGACGCTTGCAGTGTGCACACCGGGATGACGGGTACAGAGTACAAACCGGAATGACGATATCCATAAACGCGCCGGGATGCCCGATCCAAACGGATGTTGCCGTCCCTCCCCCCAACACGGCCTACGCACTCCCCGCCGTGGTGATGACGATCTTCCCCCGCGGGTGCACGTCCTCGTAATAGCGGAAGGCGTCGATGGTTTTTTCCAACGGGTAGCTGGCGTCGATCACCGGTTTGACCTTTCCGGATTCCATGAACTCTCTCATCAGCAGCAAGTCGTCGGCGTTCTCCTTGCACGAGACGACGAACGCTTTCCGGCCGCCGGCCGGCGCGTTCCGCTCACCGTGCAAACCGGCCTCGATAAGTTGCCGGATGGAGCCCCCGGCGACGACGTACGTCCCATCCTCTTTCAGGATGCGCAGGTAATCGCCGATCGGATGATAGCCGTTGACGGCGAGGATCAGGTCGTAGCGTTCGCCGCTCCGGGTGACATCCTCTTTGCGGTAATCGACGACTCTCGACGCTCCCAGGGAGCGGACCATATCGATGTTCCGCGCGCTGCACACGCCGGTGACTTCCGCGCCGAACGCTTTGGCGATCTGCACGGCGAAGGTTCCCACGCCGCCCGACGCTCCGTTGATCAGCACCTTCTGCCCCGATTGAATGTTGCCCTTATCGCGCAGACCTTGCAGGGCGGTGAGCGCCGCCACCGGCACGGCCGCCGCCTGCTCGAACGTGAATCCTTCCGGCTTCGGCGCGATTTCCCCCTCCGCCGCGCAGGCATACTCGGCGAACGCCTTCCCGTCGTAGCGCGAGAGAAAGCCGAAGACCTCGTCGCCCGGGCGGAAACGCGTGACGGCGGAGCCGGCCGTTTCAACGACGCCGGCCACATCCGCCCCGAGGATCCGGCATTTCGGTCCCAGCAGCCCGCCTACCATGAAACGGATGAAAAACGGATCGGCCCGCATATATCGATGGTCGCGCGAGTTGATCGACGACGCGCGGATGCGGATCAGGATTTCATCGTCCTTCGGGGCGGGCCGCTCCACTTCCTCGAGCCGAAGCACCTTTTCCGGCGGACCGTATCGCGTACAGATAACGGCTTTCATGCAAACCTCCTCTTGATTTTCTGATCTCACATCAACATCCCGGATCAGCATCCCTATTCCCTGCCGGCCGTCAGCACCACCTTTCCGGCGTAGGCACCGCTCTCCAGCAGTTGGTGGGCGCGGGCGGCCTCGGCGAGCGGAATGCGCGCCGCGATCACCGGGTGCAGTTTTCCTGCCGCCAGCAGATCCAGCAATTCGGCCAGCGTCCGGCGGTACCAAACGTTATCCTTCCCCAATTCGGGAAAACCCCGGATCTTTTTTCCGCCCGGGAATAGCATGATCAGCATGATCGCCAGTATGGTCCGGGGAATGACCAGCAGCCCGCCCCGCTTGACCGCCGCCACCCCGAACCACACCAGCCGACCGCCGCGGCGCAATGCCCGGCGCGAACGCAGCAATTGGCGCATCCCGCCGATCGGGTCGAACACCGCATCGGCCCCGCCGCCGGTGAGTGCGCGGACGCGTTCGACGAAATCCTCCGTCTGGTAATCGATCGGCACGGCGCCAAGCCGCGCAACCAACTCATGGTTATGCCTCGATGCCGTACCGTACATCTCGAGTCCCGCCAGCTTTCCGAGTTCGAGCAATGCGGTCCCCACGCCGCCCGCCGCACCGTGGACCAGCACCCGTTCCCCGCGGCGGACTTCGGCGGCTGTGTGCAGTGCCGCATAAGCCGTGAGGTAGTTCGTCACCAGACAGACGGCCTCCGCCTTGTCCACTCCGGCGGGAACGGGCACCAGCTCGCTTTCGGGCAGGCACACATACTCCGCGTAACCGCCCAGGCCGTTGGTGCAGAAGGTCGCGCCGGCCAATGTTTGTCCGCGTTCGACGGACGCAACGCCTTCGCCCACCTTATCCACCGTTCCGACAACATCGGAGCCCAGGGTGAACGGCGTGCGCGGCGAGCCGGGCAGCAGGCCGGACCGGCGGAACATGAGGTCGTATGCCGAAACCCCGGCCGCCGATACCTTCACCCGGACCTCGCCGGCCTTCGGTTGCGGCGCGTCCTCTTCCACCACATGAAGGACCTCCGGCCCGCCGTGCCGGGTGACGACAATCCGATGGTGTTTCATGACCGCACCGCCAGGGTCTTCATTGCCGCCGGATCAAATCCCCGGGCGATCAGCCAGACGGCCATGACCATTTCCTGAAGGAAGATCGGAAGATTGACGGCATCCACGGCAGCCGACATGCCGGGTTCCACCAGATGGAACATATGCACGAAGGCGGTCGAGAAGTGCATCAGGATCGCGATAAAGCCCCAGACGGATATCCAACGGGGGACGAGCCGGGATTGATAGAGCAGCACGTAGAGCATCAGGGCGTCCAGGCTGAAGACGATGACCAGGATGTCCGCGATCGAATCGTTACTCTCCCGGAGAATCCCACCCAGGGTCTGCAGTACGGAGACATCCGCCGCTGCGGCTCCTCCGTATGCGCGGCCGACGAGGACGAGGAAGGACCAAACGGCCGCCATCGCGATGTACATCACCATTTCCAGCGCCCCGCGGAACACCACGTATCCCAGCGCCAACACTTCGTTCTGTTTTTTCAGGACGGGGTACAGGATCACCGGGATTACAGCCAGGGCAAATCCCATCGTCAGCACCAGCAGGATCCCGGCCAGGATCGGGGTATTGTCCGCGGCGATCATCGCCAGGTAATCCGGGGATCCCAGGACAGGCTGCGTTGTCAATACGCTGAGCACGCCCGCCGCCGTGCCGATGATGTAGAGAATTCCGACGATCACTGCGGTTCTTCGTTTGACATCCATTCCTGCTCCTTTTCGGCGAAACGATGTTCCCCTGCTCCGTACCGCGATAAATTTTTCAGAGTCGGCGAAGACAGCGGATGGGTTTGGGTTGCAGTTTGAGGAAGACAAACAGAGGGGATTCGTTCGACGCCGGCATGAGATCATTATAGGGCGCGCCCGGAATGCGCGGCGGCCCGGAATCCGTCATGTTTCGGGTCGACTTCGGGTCCAGAAGGTATCTATTTCATTGTTATCGGCAGAAAGAGCGGGACGAAAAGGCCGGAATGCCGTACGGACCAGACAACAACCGCCTTGTCGAATTTCGAGGTGAAGGGATTCCGGTTTTTTCAGATCGCCAGACGGTGCGGATTCGGAAAGTCGGAATCTCCCTCCGCTCCGCGCGCTTCCGGCCACCAGCCGATGAGGATCAGCGGGATGCCGACGACGATCGCCACGTCCGCCAGGTTCGAGGTGCCGGTGCGGAGCGATCCGATCCCGATGTTGAAGAAGTCGACCACCTCGCCGAAGGCGATCCGGTCCGCCAGGTTGGCGAATCCTCCCCCCCACACCAGGGCGAACCCCGCCGCCGCCCAGCCGAACCCTTTTTCGCGCGCAAGCAAGACGCTCACCCAGATCAGGATCACGATCGTCGAGAGCGGCATCACCCAACGGCGGATTTCCTCGGGCAGTTGGGATCCAAAGCCCAGGAGGGCCCCGGTGTTTTTTACGAATTCCAGCCGGAGCAGATCCCCCAGGTACGAACGGGACAACCCGCCGGCGAGGTATTCGATCGCCAGGTACTTGCCGGCCCGGTCGATGAAGTAGACCGCCGCCGTGATGATCAGGAACGAAAAGAGCTTCCGTCTATCCGCCACTCCGCTTCCTCCGATTGTTCGCGCGCCCGGCTTTCTCCGCCGTCCGCCGTACCGTTTCCCGGATGCGCCGGGCGCGCGTCTCCGGTTTCTTGGCTTCGGCGATCCACCAAAGATAGCGCTGCTTGTGGGATTTTGGAAGGCGCTGGAAATTTTCGCGCGCCTTTGTATTGCCCGCCAGCGCCCTTTTCAGGTCGGCGGGCAGGCGGGATACGTCTTCCCGCTCAAGCGCCGCGCGCCACTGGCCGTTCCGTTTCGCCCGTCCGATGGCCGCCCGGCCCGCCTCGGTCATCCGCCCTTCCGCGATCAGGCGTTTGGCCCGCCGTTGATTGGCCGCCGACCACACGCTGCCCGGGCGGCGCGGCGAAAAGCGCAGGGCGAAGGTTTCCGCATCGAGCCGATGCATCGCTCCGTCGATCCACCCGAAGCACAGCGCTTCCTCGACCGCCTCCGCAAGCCGCAGGCCCGGCCGGGCGGATTTCTTCTTATGGATGATCAGCCAGGCTTCCTTCGCCGCTGCGTGGCGGGCCTCCAGCCACGCCCGCCACCGCCTGCGGGATTCAATTTTCAGACACTCGCGCGTCTTGGCCATACCCGCCAAGTATAACGGCTCTTCCACTGGGGGGACATCCGTCATCCCCGAGACATACTCCAACTGTCACCCCCGAGTGGTTTACTCGGGGGCTCAGTGTCTTTCATGTATATGAAGGAAAGACACTGGATCCCCGATAAATACACTCGGGGATGACGGTTGTATGGCACTCGGGGGTGACGTTTGAGGCAGGCGCGGGGGTGACGAATAGGGCATACGCGGGGATGACAGATTTTCGGCACGCGGGGATGAGGGGCTTTGGGCACACTTCGGAATGACTCGCCGGCCGCGATCAATCACGGACCGCCGTGAAGATTCCGGCGTCCTTCGCTATCCGGAAGGTTCCCCCGCGGCGTTCCATCTCGACCCGCACAAATTCCCTCAGCGCGGCGGTCCGCTCGGCATCCACCCCCATCCAGCCGGATAAAAGATATGCGACCAACGGTTCCTCTTCGGTGACCAGCAGCGCATCCTCATACTTATGGAGGGCAACATCGGCGAAGTGTGCGGCCACTTGAGCGCCGCCGTTTTCCAGGGTGAAGGTCATTGCCGAAAGGCCGCCGGAATCCCGCGCATCCGGCGACGGATCGAACCGCTCCGCCAATTCCACCAGTTCGCGCATGTGTCCGCGGCCGTTGGTGGCGGCAAAGAACCGCCCGCCGGGTTTCAGCACGCGCCGGATCTCGCGCAGCGCTTTCGCCCGGTCCGGCACATGATAGAGCATGTGATCGGCGACCACCGCATCAAACGTGCCGTCGGCAAAGGGAATCGCCTGTGCATCGGCGTCGGCGAAGCGGAAACGTCGGCCGCCAGAGGCCAGGTTCTGGCTCGCCCGGCGGACCATCCCGATCGAGTAATCGGACAGCACGATCTCCCAGCCTTCCGGGATTCGTCCGGCGTTCTCCCGCCACAAATCCCCGGGGCCGCAGCCCAGTTCGAGGATCCGGCAGGCCGGCGGCAAATCGAATCGGTCGAAGATCCAGCGCCACAATCCATAGGAGTTGGTGCTGAAGCGGAGGTGCAGCTCGATGCGCGCGTTCAGGTTCGACGCATCGCGGTACTGACTCGCAAGGTAGCGACGATCTGAAATTTTCTCCCTTTTGGCCATCCTGCCTCCGAAGGAATGATATCTCTTGTTCGTCATCCCTGCGCACAAATTATTCGTCACCCCCGAGCCCCCGGTCCGGCCCAACCGGGGCGGGCTGCCCCCATGCCTGCCCCCGCGAAGCGGTGCCACTCGCGATCCATACAAGTGGTATCTCATACGTAGCGGGGGGAATGTGCGGGGTCAACTTGTTTGAACCCGCACGCTTATGAAGCGGGGGGGCGCCCTATACGTCACCCCCGAGTGCTCTTGTCGGGGGCCCAGCGTCTTTCGTATATGAGAAGGAAAGACACTGTATCCCGGCCAGGATCGCGCCGGGATGACGGTGGGAGGATGTCTCAGGGGTGACGTATGGGACGTACGCCGGGATGAC
>JBJYXS010000437.1:0-2897 GCA_046260075.1 Anaerolineales bacterium
CCGTAAGCGATGAAGCCATCCTCGACATGCAGGCACGGTTGGCGAAGGAAGGCTTGTGGGTGGAACCCGCATCCGCAGCCGGACTAGCCGGATTAGACCATGAAATCCGACAGGGGAAGATGCAAATCGATGGAAAACACATCGTTGCCGTCTGCACCGGACATGGGTTGAAGGATCCCGATATCATCACCCGGCGTGCTCCATCGATACAAGTCCTGCCACCCGAACTCCCCGCATTGGAAAAGGCAATCCTTGGATGAATCCCCAGGTACATCCCGCCCACATCCTGGTTCCCGCATCATCCGCCAATCTCGGCCCGGGTTTCGATTGCATGGCGTTGGCGCTGGATCTGTGGAACGAAGTGATCATCGCACCAGATGCCACCGGGGGATTCGTGGCGGTGGAGGGGGAAGGTGGAAAAACACTCCCGCAGGATGCCAAAAACCGCGTGGTGTTGGCCGCCGGCGAGGTCTTTGAAAAAGCGGGGATATCGGATATCCAATACAACACAACCTGCATCAACCGGATCCCCATCGCCTCCGGATTGGGATCCAGCGCCGCCGCCATCGTGGGAGGACTGACGGCCGCCAATGCCTCCATCGGAAATCCCCTCTCACGGCAAACGCTAATACAACTTTCCAAACCACTGGAAGAGCATGTCGATAACGCGATCGCCGCATTCGCCGGGGGAGTGGTGATCCTCAGCATGGAAGAACGCAGGGTGTTCTGGAGGCGGTATGAACTCCCTCCCATGCAGGTAAGCGTGGTCGTCCTCGACCGTCCTTTCCACACGGCGGATGCCCGGTCCGTTCTTCCGGAGACTATCGAACATCGCGACGCGGTGCTCAACCTGGGAAGGGCCGTATTGGTGGTCGATGCATTGCGGAATGCCGATTACCGCCTGCTGGCTGAAGTCATTGAGGACCGTTTGCATCAGCCATACCGCCTGCCGCATCTGGCGGGAGCGGAGGAGATCCTCCAAGCCGCACGGCAGGCCGGCGCCGCCGCCGCGGCGCTATCCGGCGCGGGGCCCGGCATCATCGCCTTCGCCGAATCCGGATTGCAGGAGATCCAAACCGCAATGCTCGGCGCCGCCAAGGCAAAAGGCATTTCCGCACGGGGATTCCTGTTGCACGTTTCTAACACCGGCGCATACGAAAAGGAGCCGTCCTGATGGGGAAGTATCCCCACAGGAGACTCCTTGGACGGGCTGATATCGAGACGTTTTAGCGTCGGTCTGCCGAATGCCTCGCCGGAATGCGCTATCCGGGTTCGGGGGTGGATTCAGAGGGCTTGGACGACCCGCCCCAACCGAACACACGCCGTTCGCTGGACGTCCCGGCCTTCATGTACACCGGGTTTCCGGCATCGGTGGTACCCGTTTTCCGGACGATCACCACACTCCATCGGAAAATATGCATGCTGCCGTCGGCGGGTTTTAATTCCACCGGCACCAGCAGACGCGTGTCCTTTACGTAGTGCACGCTCTTCACCACGTCGGCGGTCGAGATATCCTCGATCGTCACCTGGTATTCTTCGTTATCACGCAGCGAAGCGACGGCCGCCCACTGCAGGGCGATCTCGTTATCCGCCATGCCGAAGATCGTCCCGTCGCGCGGGGTCAGCAGGTTAACGGCCGGGTAGGGGGGCGGTATCGTCGGCGTCGGGCTGGGGCCTGCCGTCGGAAACCGTTCGCACAGCGGGATCCGCAGAACCATCCCGATGAGGACCTGATCGTTCATGAAGGAATAATCAGGGTTCCACTTCTTGATTGCTTCTATCGGTACGTCCCAGAGGTCCGAAATCATCATTAACGAATCGCCTTCTTCGACGACATAGGTCTCAAACTGGCAGGCAGCCTCGGTCTGCTCGACGGATTGCTGCGATGCCGTGGGGGCGGGAGGGGGGGTAGGCGTCGGCTGGGGCAGGTAGAGCACCTGGCCGATGCTGAGGCTTTCGCAATTGGCGGATTTCCCGCTTTCTGTTTTGATCAGCGAGATGTCGGTAAAACCGTAATAATCGGCGTACCCGATGCAGGTATCGCCCGCCTTTACCGTCACAACGATCGGCGGGAGCGGCGTGAAGGTCATCGTCGGGGCTAATGTGTCGGTGGGGCCCAGGGTCAGCGTGATCGTGGAAGTGGCGGCCGGCGCCGTGTTCGCCGCGGGTTCCGCCGCCCAAGGTCCCCTGGTCAGCCCCATCATGATCAGCGCCCCGAGGATCAACGTGATGATGGGGCCGGCGATGACCAAACCGATGGGCAGACTGATGCTGGCCGACGTGCCGCTCATCCGCGCCGGCGCGCGGACCGTTTTGGCTTTCCCGGCACCGGCTTCAAAAACCATTCCGCACACTGCACATCGCGTCGCGGTGTCCGCGATCCGCGTACCGCAAGCAGGACATATACGACTGGGAGTCGTAGGTCTGGGACTCGTATTCGACATATATTCTCCATTCGGCGTTCGGTGATTATACCAAAGGCGGTTTTTGGAAATCGGGGGCGGCGCCTGAGAATTTCCGCAATTCCAGCGTCAACGATTCAATCTGGCGGTCGGTTCGCGGATCCCCGCCCCATAAATGACGTTGTTTTTCCTTGAAAGCCAGTTCCGCGCAAACCGTATGAATCCGTGAGATTTTCCGGTAGGTTTGCAGATCCAATCGCCGAAGGGCCTGCCACTCCGAAAACAGCCGGGTAGACACCGAAGACGCCGCTTCCCATTGGCGGGTCTGCAACAATCCCCGGTCCACGTACGGCTGCAGATAGGTGCGGATGACCCGCCGTTCGCGGAGCAGCGATCCGATCGACAGCATGACGATCAACACCACCCCGATCCCGTAGCAAGCCACGCTCAGCAACAACACGGTCGAGCGCGTCGGCGGCGGCATCTGGAGTACGT
>JBJYXS010000438.1:0-8270 GCA_046260075.1 Anaerolineales bacterium
GTACCAGGCCAAGGCGCAGGGGCGGAACCGGACGGTGGTATATGAAGAGTGGATGCAGAAAACCGCGCATGCCGAACAGCCGGCCGGAAGGCCCGCCAGCGGCAAACGGCGGAGTAAGAAATCCTCCCGGAGCAAATCCTGAAACCATCCGCCGGGTGAAACCCGTAGGCGAATGTTATACAAAAGACCGCGCCGGTCGTATTCTCCGGCGCGGTCTTGCTTCCTAAGAAAGGGGCGATGGATACGCGGGGGTCAGATGTTTTCGAGATAACGTTCGATTTCCCAATCCGTCACGTGAATCCGGTAATCCTCCCATTCGGCCGTCTTGGCGCGGACGAAGGCGTCGTACAGCTCCTTCCCCAGGGCTTCCTGCAGCACGCTGTCTGCGGCGAGGGCTTCGAGCGCTTCCGCCAGCGAACCGGGCAGGATGGGAATGCCCCGCTCTGCAACTTCCTCCGGGGTAAGATGATAGATGTTCACGTTATTGACGTGCGCCGGCGGCTTGAGTTTCTTTTCCACTCCGTCCATCCCAGCGGCCAGCATCGCGGTGAAGGCCAGGTAGGGATTGCAGGAGGGATCCGGATAGCGCAGTTCAAGGCGAGTGGCTTTATCTTGCCCGGGCGTGTAGCGCGGAATACGGATCAGCGCCGACCGGTTGATCTGCGCCCAGCAGACGAACACCGGCGCTTCGTAGCCGGGGACGATCCGCTTATAGGAGTTGACGCTGGGCGCCACCAGCGCGCAAAGGCCCCGGGCGTGCTCGATCAGCCCGGCCATGAAGGAATACGCCGTCGGGCTGAGATGGAACTCGTCCTTCGAATCGAAGAAGATGTTGTCGCCGTTTTTATCGAAGATGCTCATGTGGGTGTGCATCCCCGATCCGTTGATCCCGAATACCGGCTTGGGCATGAACGTGGCGGTCAGATTGTGTGCGTTGGCCACCGCCTTGGCCGTATATTTCAATGTGACCACGTTGTCGGCGGTGACCAGAGCATCGGCGTATTTGAAGTCGATTTCATGCTGGCCAAGCGCCACCTCGTGATGCCCCATCTCCACGTCCAAACCCATCGATTGCAGCGCCATCATGATCTCGCTGCGCACGCGCTGGGCTTCATCGCGGGCGGAAAAATCGAAATAGGATCCGCTGTCGTGGGGTACGGGATGGATGGCATCCCCGTCACGGCGGAACAGGAAGAACTCGGGCTCCGGGCCGGTATTGAACTGCCAACCCTTCGCGCGGGCTTTGGCCAGAATCCGTTTCAGCGACCCGCGTGGATCGCCTGTAAAGGGCTTGCCGTCGGCGGAGTGGATGTCGCATAGGATCCGCGCCCGGCGGCGTTCGGCTTCACTCCACGGCAATACCTGGTATGAATCCGGATCCAATTTCAGCATCATGTCGGATTCCTGGATCCGGGCAAAGCCTTCCACCGAGGAACCGTCGAACCAGACGCCGTTGGCGAGAGCGTCGCTCAGCCGGCTCGCCGGGATATCGGTGCTCTTCACGGTCCCGGTGACATCGGTGAACTGCAGACAGATGAATTTTACGTCGTCTTCTTGTATTTTCTTGGTCAGGTCTTGGGTCATGGTTTACTCCGGTTCGTGTCATCCCGCGCGCATTCTCCACGCCGGGCTGTTGCGGGAATACAGCGATTATCCCCGCGGAAGAAGGGGGTGTCAACCCCGAAACCGGTGACAACGGGTTTCCCCAAGCATTATCTGTTTGGGTGATCCCCGCCTTCTCCCGCAGGGAGGATGGGATTCATCCGGCGGCGGTTTCCGGATGCAGCAAATCCGCCATGATCTCCAAACCGTCGATCATCCGCGGTCCCGGACGGAGTACAAGGTCGCTGTCGAGGGCGAATACCGCGCCGTGTTGCACGGCGGTAAGGTTCCGCCATCCCGGCCGGTCCGCAACCGATTCTACGGTGATTCCGAACGCCGTGTCGCCCAGGAGGATGATGTCGGGATCCAAGCGGAAAATTTCCTCGGCTGAGATCTGAGCCCACTCGGAGGTGAGCGAGGCTCCGAGGTTCCGCCCGCCGGCCAATCCGATGAGCATATCGATGAAGGTGCCCGGTCCGGCGGTGTACGGCCGCGCCGGATCCGAAGCGTCGAGTTCGAAAAATACCAGCGGTTGGTTATCCGTCTTTGCGATCCGTTCCGCGACGGCGTCGAACCGGGATTGCAGGCCGGCGATTTGCCGCTCGGCGGAATCGATCCGGCCGGTGAGTTCGCCGATCGTCCGGATGTTGGCCAGCAACCCCTCGGGCAGCGAAGTGGGGTTGGCGATGTAAATGACCGTCAGGCCGAGTGCGCGCATGGCCTGGACCTGTTCGGCGGAGATGATTTCCGCCGCGAGCACCAGGTCCGGTTCCAGTGATGTGATGGTCTCCACGTCGAGGGTCCCATAGCCGGCCGAGATCACGGCCAGGGACTGGGCTTCCGCCGGGTAGTCGGAAAACTGGTCGCAGCCGAGGAGCAGGTCATCCGCCCCGATGGCAAAGAGAATTTCCGTGTTCGAGGCTCCCAGCGAGACGATGCGGGCGGCCGGTCCGGGGAGTGTGAGCTCGGTGCCCAACCCGTCGGTCAGGTGGATCGACGGGGCGCATCCGGCCGCCAGCGCCGCGAAGAGCAAAGAAACGAGGAAGGCGTATCGTATTCTTTTCATGGTATCTCCAGAAGTGAAATGAGTAAGAGCCGGTCGGGAAAAACAAACCCCTGTCTTTTTGACAGGGGTGCGGCGCCCGGCTAAGCAAAGCCCGTGGTCATGTCCGCACCTCCTTCCAGCGAGGCTGGTGTGAACGCAGTGCGGCGGGCGACCTGGCTTACCGCGTCGGAGGCGGTTTACAGTTGCGTGACAGCTCCGGACTTTCACCGGCTTCGCCTTTAAGCCCTCCCATCCGGGGGAGCGGGCACCGACACTGCCGATATGAAGTTAAGGTGATTATAATCAGACGGGATGAAAGGTCAAGCCGGAACGCAGGGAATCTGGGTCATCGGCGGGGGACTGGCGGGCAGCGAGGCTGCATGGCAGGCGGCGTCATGCGGCGCGAACGTCCGCCTGGTGGAGATGCGCCCGGAGAAAACCACCGGAGCTCACCGCAGCGGGGATTTGGCCGAGTTGGTGTGCTCGAATTCCCTCGGCACGGTATTGCCGGACCGGGCGGGGGGAATCCTGAAGTATGAATTGGAGGGGATGGGTTCGCTGTTGATGCGCCTTGCCGTTGCGTGCGCGGTGCCGGCCGGTTCGGCTCTGGCGGTGGACCGCGCGGCTTTCGCCCGCCGCGTGACCGAGGAAATCCTTGCCCATCCGCGCATAGAGGTCGTCCGCCAAGAGGCGGTGGAGATCCCCGAAGAACCCGCGGTCATCGCCACCGGCCCGTTAACCTCACCTGCCTTCTCCGCGGCGCTGCGGGAGCTGACCGGGACCGAACACTTGTATTTCTACGACGCCATCGCGCCGATCGTCGCGGCCGATTCCATCGACCGCAGCGTGGTGTTCAGCGATTCGCGCAACGGTTCGGCAGCGGATTACCTGAATTGCCCGCTGAACGAAACGGAGTATCGGCAATTGGTGGCGGAGCTGGCGCGCGCGGAACGGATTCCGTTGCGGGATTTCGAGTGCGACGGCATGGCCGGCAAAGGACGTTATTTCGAAGGCTGCCTGCCGGTGGAAGTGATGGCCGAGCGCGGGCCGGATACGCTCGCCTACGGAACGATGCGCCCCGTCGGCCTTCGCGATCCGCGCACCGGGAGAGCTCCCTTCGCCGTCGTACAGCTGCGGCGGGAAAACGCCGCCCAATCCCTGTTCAATCTGGTCGGCTTCCAAACCAATCTGCGGATCGGAGAACAGCGCAGAATCTTCCGGATGATTCCGGGATTGCAGCGGGTGGAATTCATGCGGTATGGTCAGATGCACCGCAATACGTTCCTCAATGCGCCCCGATTGCTGGGGCCCACGCTGCAGTTCAGGGCGCGGCCCGGCATCCTGGTGGCCGGGCAGTTGGCGGGCGTGGAGGGGTACGCCGGGAACATCGCCACCGGGCTGCTGGCGGGCCGGAACGCCGTGCGGAGAATGCGGGGCCTGGAACCGCTCCTTCCGCCGGAGGGAACCATGATCGGCGGCCTGTGCCGTTATTTGGCGGAGGCGGAGGAAAAACATTTCCAGCCGATGAAAGCCAACCTCGGCCTGTTGCCGAAGCCGGAGCAGAAACGGATGACCCGCTGGGACCGCAGCCGGCTGCAATCCAAACATGCGCGGGAGACATTCGACCGATGGCGCCGGGAGGTGTGGGATAGATGAACCGACGAATGCGGATCACCTTTTACGCCGTGCTGGGCGCGGGATGGGCCTTATGCCTGGCGGGCTGCAAACCCTACGAAACGCAGACCTTTTCCGGAGAACGGGCCTACTCCCTGGCGCAGGACATGCTGGCCTTCGGCCCGCGGGTCAGCGGTACGGAAGCCAATCTCAAGACGGCGTATTGGATCATCGACAGGTTGGCCGAGGGGGATTGGGAAGTGGTGCCCGACACCGATGAATACATGGGGACGCCGGTCCGCAACCTTGCGGCGTGGAGGGGACGCGGGCCGATCACCATTATCGGGGCGCATTACGATTCGCGACGCTGTGCGGATCAGCCGGACGGCGGATGTCCGGAACCGGTCTTGGGCGCCAATGACGGCGCTTCCGGCGTGGTGGTTTTGCTGGAACTCGCCCGGGTATTGGATCTGGACTGGGCGTACAACCAGATCTGGCTCGTGTTCTTCGACGCCGAGGACAACGGGAACCTGGATGGATGGGATTGGATCGTCGGTTCGCGTCAATTCGTCCGTCAGGTGGAGGACGCCGCGGATTCGGGGGCGGTCTTCCGGGCGATGGTCCTGCTCGACATGATAGGGGATTCCGATCAGCAGATTTATTACGAGGGGAATTCTGATCCCGGCGTGCGGGAGGAAATCTGGTCGGTAGCGGAGGAGTTGGGATACGGCGCGTATTTCATCCCCGAACAGAAGTACACCATGCTCGACGATCATATCCCGTTCCGCGATCTGGGCATTCCCTCCGTCGACGTCATCGATTTCGATTTTCCCTACTGGCATACGGCGGAAGACACACTGGATAAGATCTCGGCCGACAGCCTGGAGCGGGTCGGCCGGACGATCGAAGTCTGGCTGGAAAGCGGGATGTTCAACGAACCAACGGCCCGCCCGGCGGGTTCGCAGGCGCGATGATGACGGCTTCCCTGAAACGGTGGGTCGGTCCGGCTCTTCGGTTGTTGTTGGCCGCGGCGGCGATCCTTTTGGCCCTGATGTTGACGGTGGGATTTTTTATGCGGATCCCGACCGAGGGGAATACGCTGGCGGTGGATTGGAAGCTCATCCGGCCGGGTATTGCGGATTGGAGTGTGACCTACGGTCCCGAGAACGGCTTGCGGTATCCTCCCTGGTGCGCCCTGCTCCTGCTCCCCTTGGGATGGATTCCGCTGGCGGCCGGTTGGGGCGTGGTCGCCTTCCTGACGCTGATGATTCTGCCCCTGACCCTTCCGCGGAAGGGGGATTCCCTCCGGCGACTGATCCCCGCCGTCCTCGCGCTGGTCATGGCGTTTCCTGTGCTTCGGACCATCGCCGATGGGAACATAGAATTTCTCATCCTGGGCGGGTTGATCCTGTTGGAAGCCGGTATATTACGCAAAAACCCGGCGCTGCTTGCCGCCGGTGTGCTGCTGTCGGCGGCGAAGGTTCAGGAGACTTGGATTCTGTTGCTCTTCCTCCCGCTGCTGGCGGGAAGGAAATGGGGCGCCCGCCGGGGCGGGGCGGTGCTGTTGCTGCTGGCCCTTGTCGTCGTTCCGACGCTGGCATGGAAAGGGCGGGAATGGATCTTCTCCATGGCGTCGTCTCCTTTCCGGGGAAGCGCCATGGACAGTTCACTGATGGCTGCGATCCAGCGGCTGGACGGTTCTCCGGCCGTTCTGTTTCTTCTCTGGGCGGCGGTCCTTGGGGCAACGGTCGCCGTCGGCGGGAGGTACATCCGGGGATATTCGCGGGATGCGGTCGGGTTTTTATCCGTATCCTCTCTTCTCCTGGCGCCGTACGCTTCCAGCAATAACCTTCTCATCCCTTATGCCATGGCGATGGTGCCGTTGATGCGGACCCGGCGGTGGGAAGGCGCGGTGCTGGTGGCGCTGACCAATCTTCCGTACCTGTTGGTTAATCTCCCGGACATCGCGCGCCAATACGGCACTTATTATTGGACTCTGGTAATGGTCTTTGCGTGGATGGTCTTTGCCGTGAGGATAAGGCGCAAGGCGGCCGAACCGGGTTCTCCAGCGGGAACGGCGTCGCAAAAAACGCCGGTGCATGATGGATCCGATGTTGCTTGACACAGCAAAAAAACCCGGGGTAGAATATCGCCCTTGCCAGAGGGCCTGTAGCGCAGTTGGGAGCGCGCTTCAATCGCACTGAAGAGGTCGAGGGTTCGAATCCCTCCAGGTCCACCAAGCATTTCGTGGCCGCGATCACCGATCGCGGCCATTGTTTTTGAAAAATGAGAGCGGGTGAATCCGTCATTTTTCGTCAGCAGCGGGTTCCCGTTCGAACCGGTTGCGGCGGCGTTCTTTCCCGGCGCATCGTCGACGCATGGCCTGCTCGCGACGGCGTCCGCCGTTCGGCCGAAGTTGACGCAGCCGGATCTTCCGTCGAAACCGGTCGCCAAGCCGTCCGCCGGCGAATATTGACGCCCGGCTTCCTCCCGGTTAGAATTCCCCTGCTGGGCCCATAGCGCAGTTGGGAGCGCGTCTCAATGGCATTGAGAAGGCCGAGGGTTCGAATCCCTCTGGGTCCACCAAACAGCAAGCCGCCGCGATCATCGATCGCGGCGGCTTGCTGTTTGGTGGGCTGCGGCTCCGTTCATCCTGGACCGGCTGCGGGGAAGGAGGAGCGGACGGCGGCGTATCGGCTTGCCGTCGCAAGCGCCGAAAGGACCTATCGCTTCCGCGATGATTTGGTCCGCTTTTTCGCGATGGTTTTCTTCCAAACGATCGACCGGTTCCGACCGGCAGCCTTGGCCTGATACATCGCCTGGTCGGCGACACCGATCAGGTCGTCGCCGGTTGAGCCGTGCACGGGAAACGCGGCGACGCCGCAGGAGATGGTGGTCTTGACGCCGCCGTGCTCGAAAAGCACGGTGGAGGAGAGGAAATCCTTGCGCCATTTTTCGGCGATATGCAGGGCCGTATCGGCCTTGACGTTCGGGAGGATGGCGAGAAATTCCTCCCCGCCGTACCGGAACAGAATGTCGCCGGCCCGGCTGCTGTTCCGCAGCAGGGCGGCCAGGTTTTGCAGCACGGCGTCTCCCGCCTTGTGGCCGAACGCGTCGTTCACCCGTTTGAAGTGATCGATGTCGATCATGATGAAGCTGACCGGATACTTCTCGCGCGTCGCGCGCGCCAGCTCCCGTTTCAGGATTTCGTTCATGTAGTGGCGGTTGTAGAGATTGGTCAGCGGGTCGTGAATCGCCATTTCGCGCAGCCGGGTCTGGAGGAGCTGGATCTCCTCCTCCGTCCGCTTGCGGTCGACGATCGCCCACACGATGTCGGCGATGTAGGAGACCAGCGACACGTCCTTCTCGTTGTAATCGGTGGCCTTGTTGCCGATTCCCAGCACGGAAACGACCTTCCCGCCGCGCAGCGTGGGAACCACCAGTTCGCGGACGACGGTCGCGTGGCCTTCCGGAATGCCCTTGCGATCGGACAAGGCGGCGTAATCGTTGTGCATCACGGGTTGCTTCCGGCGGATGCAGTCGGCCCAAATACCCGCCTGATCCAGATCGTAGTGCAACCCCCGGCCCTCGGTCCGGCAGAATTCCTGAGTCGTACGGGTGGACCAAGCCTGGAGGGAGATGGTTTCCTGATCCTCGTGGACGAAGTGGTAGAAACCGATCGGGCTGCCGGTGATGTCGCCGATTTCGTCCAGCGCCTCCTGCATCAGTTCCTCGGTTGTGTGGGCCGCCGCGAATTCCCACAGGTTCAGCCGCAGGCGGAGGATTTCCTCCACTTGTTTCAGCGCGGTGATGTCGATCGTGCTGCCGATGATGCGGTGGATGCGGCCCGACGCGTTGCGGACCGGCGCCAGGGTGATGTGAAAATGCCTTCGGCCTTCGGGCAGTGGAACGATCTCTTCGAAGGCCGCGGATTCTCCCGATTCCAAGCAGCGGAAGTACTGAACCCGCAACGACTGCGCCATTTCATAGGGAAAGGTTTCTTCGAGCG
>JBJYXS010000439.1:0-4041 GCA_046260075.1 Anaerolineales bacterium
TCCTTCTCCCTGGCGGTGAACCGCCGGTGGAAGAACGGCGACGGGGAAGCCCGCGAGACCACCGATTGGTTCAATATCGAAACGTGGGGGCGGCTGGGCGAAGTCTGCCAACAGTACCTGCGCAAGGGAAAGCTGGTGTATGTGGAAGGGCGGATGCAGACCGACCGCTGGCAGGACGATAAGGGCGAACCGCGTTCGCGCGCCAAGGTCGTCGGCCAGGTGATGCAGATCCTCGACCGAAAACCGGAAGAACCCGAGGTGGCCTCGGCGGCCGAAGACGAAACCGGAGGTTGACATCAAAACGCCTCTCCCGTCGGGAGAGGCGTTTTTCCGCCGTTACTTCCGTGTTTGGCGCAGCTTCAGCTTCTCCGTCACCTCGCGGTATTTGTCCGGATTGGTCCGGCCGAGGTACGCCAGATGCCGCCGCCGCCGTCCCACCATGCGAAGCAAACCCCGCCGCGACGATTCATCGTGCGAGTTCTTCTTTAAGTGCTCAGTGAGTTGGTTGATGCGCGCCGTCAGCAGAGCTACTTGTACTTCGGGCGAGCCGGTATCCCCTGCTTTGCGCTGGAACCGGCTCATGATCTTTTGTTTCTCTTCGGTTTGCATGCTCATGACCTCTGCTTCCTTTTCTTCCTGCAGGTCGCCTTACCGGTAGCATTGGGCCTCCGGAGGGTCTAGTCAGGTCCGGGGATTATACCAAAGTGCCGGCGGGGCGGACGGGTATAATCCGCCCCGCAACGGGCATACCGGCCGGCCGGAGACGGTTCCGCTGCGTTCCGGACGGCGCCGAAGGGCCCCGATGTGCATTTGTCGGATGTCTTTTTTTCGCGTCGTCCGATGCACATGGGGGCGGCGGGGCGGCTCTCCGGAGATCCATAAGGAAGAGGTGCCGATGTGGGGATGTACAGACGGAAGCTGGACATTCGCAGGACGAACCCCTTGAGCAGTTTTTCGGGTTTGATCCTCTTCGGGCTGCTGGCGGCGGCGCTGGTCGGCGGGTATTTCGCCTACCGGTGGTGGCAAGGGGACGGGAAGCGTCATGCTATGGTATGGGAATATTTAAACGATCCCGCTGCTCATCCGGACTGGGTAACGCGGGCCAATTCCCGCTGCGAGGGCGCGCCGTTCGTATTTCCGACCGATGGATATATCGGATACTTGTGGGGGGATTCCTTCCGCCCCGGACACCGCCATCAGGGGATCGACGTATTCGGCGATCAGCCGTTGGGCGAGACGCCGGTCTATGCCGCATCCGACGGCTTCCTTACGCGGCTCCCCGATTGGAAGAGCGCGGTGATCATCCGCGTGCCGGACGATCCGCTTTCGCCGGGACGCGAGATCTGGCTGTACTACGCCCATATGGCCGACCCGCAAGGCAATTCCTTCATCGATCCGGAATTCCCGCCCGGGACCATGGAAAAGCCGGTGTCGGCCGGGCAGCCGGTCGGATTCCAGGGTAATTATTCCGGCGATCCGGCTCATCCGACCGGCGTGCACCTGCATTTTTCGATCGTGCGGAGCGATGGGAAAGGCGGGTTCCGCAATGAAACCGACATCGCCAACACACTCGACCCTTCGCCCTACTTCGGCATGGCGCTGGCCGCCGAATCCGGCGGCTACGGACCGCTGCATTGCATGGAATCGAAGGAGTAAACGGGAGAATGTGCATGGTGGATTTTTCCCCACGGGTGATTATCGACAGTTATAATAAATGGAAAGGAGGCTTGGCGGCATACCTATCTGCGGGAGACGGCAACTTACCACGGTTTTCCCGCCGATGATCCGGCATCACATTACACATATTCCCATAACTTTGACGATGTTTGGAGGAGATATGAGTATGAAGAAGACGTTCGTTTTCCTGTTGGTCTGCTTTTCCCTATCGGCTTGTTCCGCGGGCACGGAAACACCACCGACGCCATCGGCGGAACCGACGGCGACGCCCGAACCGAGTTCAACCCTGACGCCGCCCCAGACCCCTTCGATGGGTTTCTCCCCGGAACCGCATCTGACGACGATCGTTCCGGCTGGCGGGACGGCGGTCTTCCTGATGGGATCAACCGATGAGGAACTGGAGGCCCAATCCTACCTGGGAAAGAATGCGGATTACTACACCGACGACGAACAGCCCGCCCACGAAGTAACGTTGACCGTGCCGTATGCCATTGGCACGTATGAAGTCACCAATTTTCAATACTGCGACGTCATGAACTGGGCGATGGAAAACGGATATGCAAAGATCGAAGGCAATTGGCTTGTCGATTCGACCGGGACGTTTCAGTTCCTCAGCCTCGATCCGAAATTCGGCGGATACCGATCCCAGTTGGGAATCCGGGTCGAAGGCGACCGCCTGGAGCCGGTCGAAAAGGCGGCCGACCATCCCGTAAACGTTGTGACGTGGTACGGGGCGGCGGCCTTCGCGAACTTCCTAAGCCGGAAAAACGGTTTGGAAGTTCCGTACGATCCGGCGACGTGGGAGTGGGATACCGCTTCCAACGGATACCGGCTTCCAACCGAGGCCGAGTGGGAATACGCCGCCCGTGGAAACGAACGGTATGTGTATGCCTGGGGCGACACGATGGGAACCCAGTACAACCTGTACGGGGACACACATCCGGTCGGATACTTCGACGGAACGGAGAAAAAGGGAAAACCGACGGGTGATAATTCGTCGCCCTTCGGCGTTTTCGATATGACGGGCAACGTGTGGGAATGGTGCTGGGATTGGTACGCGCGGGGATACTACGCGGTATCGCCGGCCGAGGATCCGCTGGGCCCGGAAACGGGCGAAGACCGTCCGCCGTACGATGTTGACTCGCCTACCAAGGTCTGGCGCGGCGGCGGGATGTTGGCGGCGGATTATATGGGATACCTGCGGATCGCCAAGCGCTGGAGCGCCGGACCGCATAAATTCCTTATGGAAACGGGCTTCCGGATCGCGCGAACGCTGGGGTGAATGGAAACCGGCCGGACATTCTCCGTCATTACCGACGCTTTCGGTTTTTTGTCGCACCGAATCATGGCGCCGGCCGTAACAGCCGGCGCCATCCTTAACCTAAAGGATGGATAGGCATGGCAACATGGAAAACGACGAACGGGAAACCGGTGCGGAGAATGGACATCATCCGTCCGGCTGTGATGGTCCTGCTGCTGGGGGCGTGTTCCTCCCCGACAGTCGATACGTACCGCGCAACTCCGGAAGCGGATTCCCCCGCGGCGGGTGTTTGTGCAACCTTCGCAGGGGAAACGATTCGAGTGGAAATTTTCGACTGGACCGACGGCGTACCGCAACCGCGCTGCATCGCGGTCCGTCCGGACCAGAAGCTGGTGCTGATCAACCAATCGCCGGAGCAGATCACGTTCCGGCTGGGCCGGTTCCACGGTGCGATCGAGTCGGGCGAATCGACAATCCTTGACCTGCCGTTTGGAGAATTCCTGGATCGGGGCGTGCATTCACTCCATATCACGCCCCACGGCGGACCGGAGATCTTTCTTCAATAGCTTGCACGTGCTTTCCCGACAGCGCATGAGACACCTCGCCCGCGGATATTCCCGGTTCCCGGAATCGGTATCTTCGCGTTCCGGCGATATGCAGAAGCCGGACGGATGCAATCGGCCTTTCGGCCCCGATGGGTGATGCGGGCGGCTTGGCCGAATGAGCCTTGGTTTACAATACCCGGACGAACGGCTATTCGAAGGCGGTGCTTTCCATGGATACCTTGAAACGGACCTACCGCGAATCGCTCGCCCTGTTGACGGATTTCTATGAAATCACGATGGCGTACGGTTATTGGAAGACCGGCATCGCGGAAACGGATTCGGTGTTCCATATGACCTTCCGGCAGAATCCGTTCAGCGGCGGATACACCATTGCCTGCGGATTGGAGAATGTGCTGGAATACCTGGCGGATTTCGCCTTCGATCCATCGGACCTGGAGTATCTGGCCGGGACGCGCGACGGAGCGGGCCAGCTGATGCTGGAGAAGGAATTCCTCGAATACCTCGGAGCCATGCAGTTGCGATGCGACGTCGATGCGG
>JBJYXS010000440.1:0-6798 GCA_046260075.1 Anaerolineales bacterium
AGTACGTGTTCCTGTTGCGGAACGACCTGGGATTGGATCCTCCGTTGGAAACCCGCGCATTGTATGACAGCCTGATTTCCTGACCCCGAACCAAGACGACACAAGGCCCGCCCGTCCGGAGCGGGCCTTGTTCTTTAATCGGGCCGATAGCTCATGCCCGATGATGGTTTCATCTATAAATAGAGATTCCAACTCTCATTAGGCGGAATAAAGAATCCCTTGGTTTATCGCTGTGTGAGGGGTTTGTTGAGGCCGGAAAGATAGCATGAGTTTGGATGCAGGGAGGGATCAGGCCTTAAGGAGGTCCACATGTCTCACACCATTTCCGTTGTTTCCGTCCGCTGGTCGTGCCCCCCGGGGTCGCCGCCTCCGGGAGGAGGTGGATGGTTCTAGACCTTATTGCACGGTGAATTGATCCTCTTCTCTTCATAAAGGAGGTACCAGGGGATGTCTGACACGGCGATTCAGAAGATTGTCTGCCAGGCGGTCGTCAGTGACACTTTCCGGGCGCGGTTATTGGGCTCGGAACGCAAAGATGTGTTGCGCGCGTCCGGTTTGGATGCGGTGGAGCAGGAGGCACTGCTATCCATACCCGCCGACACGATCGAGGAATTCGCGGCCGGAGTCGATCGGGTGTTGCGCCAGTGGAAGAAATCGGGAAACCGGATGGCGTCCACGGACAGCGCCGCACTCCGCGGCTGGCTGGCGATGGAGATGCCGCCCAGCACCGGATGATATCCGGCCGGTCCGGCGGAGATCGCGGCAAAGGAAGAAAGCAATGAGCGAGACAATCCTAGACAAGATGGGTGGAGAGCGGAAGTGCATCGTCTGCGGATATGTTGAACGGGAAGTATACCGGCTGTTCTGCCCGCGCTGCATGCAGCGTGATCGGCTGAGTGCGCTGACTACCGCGGAGAATATCCCCAATGCGCGGGCGTATCCGTATGAGCCACCCGGTGTGAATCCCGTGGAGAATGCCATCCCATAACGGCATGTAAGCCATCCGGTACTTGAGGTGTCCTCATGTGTGAGGGGGGCATCCGGGGGGAGGGCCCGAAAGGGTTGGATGGCGGTTCGTCCCCCGGGCGCGCCACTAGGGGGTGGCGCGCCCAGATTCTTTCTCCTGGCAAGGCGGGGTGCAGATGTGGGATAATCCGGTAGGCCAGTCACCCATTCCCGATCCAACCGACCCAATGCCGGAGGGTTTCCCGTTGGCACAAGGCATCAGCCCGGAGAACAACGTTTCCCAGGAGAAACCGGATAGTCCGTTGCAGCGCCTGATGGTCGAATCCAGCGTGGAGGAATTGGCGCGGGAATTGAAGGAACCCCTCAGGACGATCAGGACGGATCCCGTGGATCTGGTATCGCAGGGGGTTACGGTGCTCTCCAACATGGCGGCCGAATTGGGAGTCGTTCTGCGGGTCCAGGTCAGGGGGCGGAGAATTTCCTCGTTGATGGATGAGGAAAAAATCCGCCGGGTGGTCAATGCGCTGACCATCCATCTGCTGACGGTTTCGCAATCCGATGGGTGGGTGACGATCGGCGTGGAGGACGGTCTGTATAATGGGCGCGGGGGCCTTTTGGTCCGGCTTACGGCCGGCAGCGTGATACTGCCCTTAAAAACCAATCCGGAATATGAGGAAGAGCTGGATACGCAGCCGGAATTATCGTTGTGCCGCAAGATCGTCGAGAAGCAAGGGGGAACCCTCGACGTCTCCATTAAGGAAGACAGCAAACTAACATATTCGGTTTGGCTGCCGGCTTAGCGGACGGCGGTCCTTACGGTCCGCGGAGCATCAGAAAAACAGATCCTGAATGCGGAGCAGCAGCCTTGGTCCCATCACCAGCAAGCCGATCAGCACCGCGGTCAGGCTGGCGACGACGACGACGCCCGCTTTAACGTCCTTGGCGGTCTTGGCCAACGGGTCGAATTCGGGCTTTAACAGGTCCACAACGCTTTCCAGCACCGTGTTCGAGAGCTCGGCCATCCAGACCATCCCGATGGCCAGAAAGACCAAGCACCATTCCACCGGGGTCAATCCCAGCCACAGACCGCTGCAAACCACGATTGTTGTGATTGTCAGATGAATCCTGGCGTTGCGCTGGGTGCGCAGGGTGTGCCCCAGGCCGGCGAAGGCGTTCCGGAACGAATCGATCAGGTTGGATGATTTCTCAGAGGGCATAGGCGATCAGTCCTGGAGGTTCTTCAGGATCTCCCGTTGCGCGCGCCACATCCGTTTTTTCCCGGCCGCCTTGGCGTGGTCATGCCCCAACAGGTGCAGGGTCCCATGAACCGCCAGCAGCGAGATTTCCCGCTGCAGCGGATGGGCGCGGGCGGAGGCCTGGCGGGCGGCGCGGGGAAGGGAGATGACGATTTCCCCGAGATGGAAAAGGCCCGTTTCCGGGTCGGTGTTTCCGGCGGCGAACGATAAGACGTCCGTTGCGCGGTTGACGCCGCGGTACCGGTTGTTCAAAGCCGTCAAGGTTTCCTCGCCGGCCAGGAAGACGGACACGCTGCAGGAGCGGTGGAAGGCCTGATGTTCCAGCGTCCGGCGGACGGCTCGCCGGACCGACGCAACCGATACCTTCCGCCGAAGCCCCCGTTCGCGCCGGACGCTTACCGCATACCGCAGGTCAGCTTTTCGAACGCGGAGTCCGCTTTGCCGGTTGGGTGGTTTCATCTTCAGGATATCGTAAACGGGAGTGGGACCGGCCGCGCAGAGCGTCGACCAGCGCTTCGCGGATCGCCGTCAGGTCGCGCAGGGTCAGGTCCGTGTTGTCGAATTGGTGCTGGGCCTGGCGGTCATCCAGCACCGAGCGCACCATTTTTTCGATTTCCTCGGGCGTTCCGGGCGCGACGGCCCGGAATTTCGCCTCCACCCCGTCGGCCAGCATGAGGATGGCGGCTTCCTTTGAGCGCGGACTGGGTCCGGGATACCGGTATTTGCTTTCGTCGACCTTATCCGGATCGCCTCCCGCGGCGTTCAACGCCAGCCCGTACTGGTAGTTCGTGCGCAGGGTGCCGTGATGTTCCACGATCAGATCCCGCACCCGGGTCGGCAGGTGGTGCTTGCGGGCCAGCGCCAGGCCGTCGCGGGCGTGCTGGATGATCAGGCTGGCGCTGATTTCCGGATCCAGCCGGTCGTGCGGATTCCCCTCCGTCTCCTGGTTCTCCACGAAGAATTTGGGCTGGACGGCCTTGCCGGCATCGTGGTACAGCGCGCCGACCCGCAGCAGGAGCGTGTTGGCGCCGATCCGCTCGCCCGCATACTCGGCCAGGTTGGCCACCTGCAGGCTGTGCTGGTACGTCCCGGGAGCCTGGAGCAGGATCTCACGCAGCAGGGGATGGTCCGAACGCGAAAGATCCAGGAGCTGGAGATAGGTGGTGATGTCGAAGAGGTTGCCGATCAGGAACAACAACCCCAGCGACAGGATTCCGGAGAGTAATCCGTTGCCGAAGCTGCATGCGATCAGTGTGAGGATGCCGAACAGGTCGCTGGCCGGTTCGGACAGGCGGGTGACGATCACCACCAGCGAACCGGTCAGGCCGGCCGCCAATCCGCCGGAGAAGAAACGCAGCGGCTTTTCGCCCTTGCCCAGCACCAGGATGGCCGCCATGGCGCTCAGGGTTCCGAACAGGGTGATCTCCAGACGGTTTCCGCCAAGCCAGCCGATGAGCACCGACAGCATCATTGCGGCCAGCATGCCCAGCCGCCTGCTGAAAAGGCAGGCCATGAGCATCCCCATCGCGGAGACGGGAAAGAGGAACGGCAGGATGGCATGTCCCGGGACCATGAACCGGGCGACGCCAAGGAATACCAACAGGATCAGGCAAAACAGAAACACCGACCGGATCCTTTGCGCAAGGTCCTTCTGGAATTGGGAGACGAACATGGAAAGCAGGACGGTGGCGAGGACGACCGCCAGGATCATGCTCACGGCGTTGCGCACATTAAGCGCTTCGGTGGTCAGCCCGAGGATGTAGACCGCCTCCAAATCCGCCTCGTTGACGACCTTCCCGCGCGGTATCACCACTTGCCCTTCGAGGAAACTGCGGGTGACCGGTTGTACGTTCTCCCGCGCTTCCTCCCGCAGGGCATCGGTCGCCGCTTCGTTGTAGAGGCTGTTGGGGACGATCAGGCTGCGGACCAGATCGGATACCAGGAGGATCTGGCTTTCGGGGAATGACAGGCTGACGTAATTGGGGACGGAATCGAGCACATCGTCGAGCTGGCTGGGGCCGATCGGCTGGCGCATGATCCGTTCCAGGACGGCTTCCGATTCCTGCTGGACCAGTTCCCAATCCATATCCGATAGCTGCAAAATGCGGGTCGCGGTTTCGTCCGAAAGGCTGAGCGAGGAAAGTTGACCCAAATCGGAAAGTTTTTCCTCCAATGAGGAATACGGATCCGACCGGATGTTGGTGATGAAAGTAAAGGCCGCGGCCAGGGCTTCCGCCTGCTGGCGGGCGATTAGCGGGTCGGGGGGGTCGTAGACCGGATCGACCTCGGCGGCGGCCTGCGCCCGGGCTTGTTCGGTGAGGGATTCGCTGATGTAGGTGACCGAACGCGGGGCGTCCACTTCCTGGGTCGATACATCGCCCAATTGCAGGCTGACGGTCTGCTCGCCGGGGATGATGGGGAGCGCCAGGATCGCCGCCGCCAGGACCATGCCGGCGCCCACGATGACCGCCACCGGGACGCGTGTCAGAATCCGCCGCCAGCCGGTCGGTGCGGAAACGGAATTCCCGCTCACCGCGCGCCCTCGCTCTTCATCCGCCCAACAACTTTCGCACCATTTGGCTGACTTCGCGGTTGTCGGCCCGGCCCTGGGTCTTCGGCGAAACCAATTTCATCACCTTGCCCATTTCCTTCGGCGATTCGGCGCCCGATTCCCGGATGGCGTCGCGGATGATGCCCTCCAGTTCCTCCGGAGTAAGCGGCGCGGGAAGAAAGGCCGTTATCAGATCGAGTTCCGCCCTGGCGGCCTTGGCAAGATCCGGACGGCCGGCCTTCTCGGCGTCGGCGATGGATTCCTTGTGAGTCTTCACTTCCTTCTGCAGGACGGCGAGCAGGCCGGGCTCATCCAGCGCGTCGCGCTTCTCGACTTCCGCGAGTTTAACGGCGGAAAGGATCAGGCGGTACGTCCGCTTGCCCGTTTCATCCTTGTTGCGCATGGCTTCCTTCAACTTGTTTTCGATCGATTCTTTCGTCAGCATACCCATCCTCTATGTTTCCAAAGGGGAATTGTTCTCAGCCATTATATGGTTGTGTCTTCGGGGGGTCAATCGACTGCGCTCAGGGCGATTTTAAAGGTGAACCGCCGATCCGCCTTTGCGAGTCCCGGGGCAGCTCGGAAAGCAGTCTTTCCGGTTGCTGATGGTACGAATCCCGCGCTATGCCGTCCTCCGCCAATCGGCGAAGGATATCCGTCAGCGTGCGGTTGACCGGGGTCGGAACGCCGAGGCAAAGGCCGGCGCGCACGACGGCTCCGTTAAGCCAATCCGCTTCCGTTTTTCCGCGTCCGGAAGCCAAATCCAGATAGAACGAGGGCATCTTGCCGCCCCTTCCGCCGCCGACGGCGCGCGCCAGAAGCGGACGGGCCAGGACGGCCGGAAGATACCGCACCGCGAACGCCAGCGCGCGCACCGGCGTGCCCGGCAAGTCGGTCACCGCCGTTCCCGCAGCATCCATCACCCGCAGGCACTCCCGCAGCATTTCACGGTCCATCAGGAACAGCCGCCGGTCGGCATACACCGCTTGCGGGTTCATGCCGAGGATAGCGGTCGCCGCATTGGCGGTGAGGTTGGTCAGCAGCTTCGACCATTTCATCGAGCGGGCGTCGGGAAACAGGCGGGCGTTCAATCCCGCCCGGTCCAGCGCCGCAACCGCCGGCCGGCTGAGGGGATGGCCCCGCGCAATACCCATGCCCCGTTTCCGCTCCAGCCGGACCGTTCCCTCCGGGACGCGCCCGACGGCGCTGGTCACTGTTCCGGCGATTACCCGGTTTTTTCCGAACGCCGTTTCGATGAGGGCTTCGTTCTCGACGCCGTTTTGCAGGCACAGGGCGGGCGGCAGCCTGCCGCTCGACGCGCTTAGTAGGGATTCCACGGCGGCGGCGGTGTCGTACGATTTCAACGCGAAGACCATCAAATCCGGCGGATGTTCCCGCAGCGT
This sequence comes from Anaerolineales bacterium, assembly GCA_046260075.1. Taxonomy (GTDB): domain Bacteria; phylum Chloroflexota; class Anaerolineae; order Anaerolineales; family RBG-16-64-43; genus JAFGKK01. The sequence goes on from JBJYXS010000440.1 coordinate 6,177, forward strand.
CTCGGCCGGATCGGTATACACCGCCGTCGGGGGAATTCGGTGTTCGACCCCGTCGATCGAAAGGCAGAGGCCCTGACGCCGCAATATCTGCGCAACCGGCGGGCGTTCAAGGAAGGCGACGTCGTTCCCCGCAAGCAAAAGGCTTCCGCCGATGTACGAGCCGATCGCGCCGGCGCCGAAGAAGAGCCACTTCAAGCGATCCGGCCCTCCGGCAGCATTTGCAGCAGTTGCACGGTTATCCATGCCGTAGCGCCCCACAATCGTTTTCCGCGGTAGGCTTCGAAGAACACCGCCCGCCGCGTTCCGCGGCCGGCTCCGGAAGGCACCGTCCGCCATTCCCATCTTCCCTTTTCCCTCAACCAGGCGAGGGGTATCCAAAAGGCTTCCACGACCTCCGGCGGAGCCATCCGCACGTCGGCCGGCCGCGTCACCATCGCCGCCACCGGCCAAATCCGAAATCCGGTGGAAGTATCCACCGGATCCAGGATTCCCAGCGGCTGGATGTGTTCCGGCGGAATCCCGACTTCCTCATGCGCCTCGCGGATCGCCGTTTGTAGCGGGCCGGAATCGCCTGTTTCCGCGCGTCCTCCCGGAAAGGCGATTTGCCCGCTGTGGTCCGCCA
>JBJYXS010000441.1:0-3429 GCA_046260075.1 Anaerolineales bacterium
TGATGGCTTCCGGATCGGATGATAAAACGATAAAAATCTGGCGTGTATCGGATATGGAACTTCTGCAAACAACAGAAGCCCATATCGGCGCTATCCGTCAGATCGTCTTCGCCGCCGACGGATCACTTTTGGTTTCCGGATATGATGAATTTGCCGTCAGTGTTTGGCAGGTCAATTACGGTTCGTACATAAAAATCCTTCAGGGGGATCGGAAGGCATATCAGACGGTCATTTCATCCGACGCGACAATGGCGGCGGTGAGCAATGACGACCGGTCGATAGGAATTTACCATTTGCCGGATGGGAATCCCATTGGAACGCTGAAGGGCCACCACGAGCCGGCCGGCGATCTGGCGTTTTCGCCGGATGGGACCATGTTGGCTTCGGCGGGAAATGACCGGAGAGTGATGATCTGGCGTTTACCCGATGGGGGACTGGTGAATACGTTGATATGCTACTATTTTATCGATGGGGTCGCGTTTTCACAGGATGGAATGCACGTCTCCTCGTGGGAGTCTGATGGCGTGGTGAAACTCTGGCGGGTATCCGACGGCGCCTTGCTGACCACGGCCGATTTCCATACGGATATTCCGGACTATGTTTATTTCTCGCCGGATAAATCAATGTTGTTTTCCGGAGATTATAATCAATTTAATATTTGGAAGGTATCCGATGGTTCATTACTTCAGCAGCATGAAATCCTTGCCTGGAGTGTCAGCAGCCTGGCATTCTCATCGGATGGGACGCTGATTGCATATGGCATGTCGAGCGCCTCGGTGAAACGGATATCCGATTGGTCCACGGTGTGGGAAGGGGAAATCAGACCGGATGTGGACTTCAGAAGTTTGGATCTCTCGCCGGACAGTACACTGCTGGCCGGCGGTACCACGGAGCCGTTGATAAGGATTATCCGGATTTCTGATGGAATCTCAATAACCACAATGGACGGTCATGAAGGTCATGTGGAGAGCGTCGCATTTTCTCCGGACGGTGCTCTCCTGGCTTCGGGATCCGCGGATGATACGGTGAAAATATGGCGGGTTTCGGATGGCGCGCTAATGAAGACATTGACAGGCCATACGGATGATGTGGACGCCGTTCGCTTTACGCCGGACGGCAAGATCCTGGCATCGGCGACTCGTTTTAGCGACGAGGTTTTTATATGGCGTGTTGCGGATGGCGAGCTTCTCTATTCTCTGAACGCAGACGATTATGGTACGTACCAGGGTTTTGCTTTCTCTCCGGATGGATCCATTCTCGCGTTGGCTTTGAAGGACGGCTCCGTGGAATTGCGGAAGGTTTCTGATGGAACAAGGCTGTTCTCGTTGGTCGGCCATAGAAGCAGCGTGTCGAATGTCACCTTCTCAAAGGATGGCACGTTGCTGGCCTCGGGCTCATCGGATGGGACGATATGGATTTGGGGCGTCCGATGAGATATCCGGTAACTCATCATTGGAAACCCAAGGCGAAAACATAGTATCGAAACCTAAGGATATAATTACAGGGCCCCATATACCCATCCCTCCCCCGGAGGCATTCCATCCCATGTCCAAGACACTTTCCCGCCGAGAGAAATGGGCCTACGGTTCGGGGGATCTCTCCTTCAGCCTGATCACCACCATCATCGGCGCCTATTTCGCCATCTTCCTCACCGACGTGGTCGGCATGCCGGCGGGCGTCGCCGCGCTGGCGATTTTCGTCGGCGGCACCTGGGATTACCTCAACGATCCGCTGGTCGGGCATCTTTCGGACCGCGCCCGCACGCGCTGGGGCCGCCGCCGCCCGTTCCTGCTGTTCGGAGCCGTCCCGCTCGTGCTGGTCTTCAGCCTGTTGTGGTGGAAGCCGCCGTTTACGGATCCGGTCACGCTGGGATTTTATTTCACCGCGGTCTACCTCGTATACGAGATCTCGGCGACCTTCGTCTACATGCCCTACTTCGCCCTCACGCCGGAACTCACCTCGGATTACGACGAGCGGACCTCGCTGGTGACAATCCGCGCCTTCTTCTCGATCTTCGGCAGCCTGATCGCTTTCACCGTCCCGTTGATGATCGTCGGCGGGTTCCACCCGGAAAACGCCGGCCGGGTGCTGCTGATGGGAGCGGTGTTCGGGGCCGTCAGCCTGATTCCGCTGTGGGCGGTGTTCTTCGGGACGCGCGAGCGCAAGGAATTCATGGAGCAGCCCCAGCCGGGGATCCGGCAGTCGATCCGGTCGGTGCGCAACAACCGGCCCTTCATCTTCGGCCTGGTGATCTACCTGTTCACCTGGGTGGCGGTCGTCATCATCCAATTGATCATGCTCTACTACATCAAATACGTCGTCCAAATGGAAGGGCAGAGCGATGTGATCATGGCCACCATCTTCGTGACGGCGTTAATCACCCTGCCGCTGTGGGAGTGGCTTTCGCGCAAATGGAACAAACGCCGGGCCTACATCGCCGGGATCGGCTTCCTGATCCTCGTCCTGGTCACCCTCTCGGCGCTCAACCCCGCCACGCCCTTTTCCCTGATCCTCGTCATCTGCGTCCTGGCCGGGATCGGCGTGGCGGCGGCCCACGTCCTGCCCTGGTCGATCCTCCCCGACGCGATCGAATACGGCGAATGGCACACCGGCGAGCGCCACGAGGGGATGTTCTACAGCCTGATCACGCTGGCCCAGAAGATCGCCCAATCGATCGCCCTGCCGCTGACTCTGCTGATCTTGGAATACTCCGGCTACGTCCCCAACAGCGACGTGCAGCCGGAATCCGCCATAGACGGCATCCGCCTGGTCACCGGTCCGATTCCGGCGGTGTTGATGGGTTTCGGCATCCTGTTTGCCTTCCTCTATCCGCTGGGCCGCGAGAATTACAGCCAGATCGCGCGCGACCTGGAGGCGCGCCGCGCCAAATCATCGCCGGCCGGATCCGGGGCGAAATCCGATGATTGACGTCCGTCCCGTCCGCACCGCGCGCGAGAAGCGCATTTTCCTCACCCTCCCATGGCGGATCTACGCGCGCGACCCGAACTGGGTCCCGCCGCTGCTGCCCGAACGCGCGAAGGTGATCGATCCGAAACGGGGTTTTTTCTTTAAAAACGGGTATGCCGATCTGTTCATCGCCTGGAAGGACGGGCGACCGGCGGGGACGATCTGCTGCGCCGAGGACCGGGTCGAGACGCGCAACCGCGGGCACGCCGAATGCCTGTTCGGCTTCTTCGAATCGATCGACGACTATGCCGTGGCGGAAGCGTTGTTCCGCCGTGCCGGGGAATGGGCCCGCGAACGGAAGATGAAAGCGGTCTACGGCCCCTATAACCTCGACCGCGAGGATTCGCGCGGAATCCTGATCGAAGGATTCGACCGGCCGCCGCCCATGCTGTGCGGCCACAATCCAACCTACTATCCGGATTTCTGCGAACGGTTCGGATTCACCAAGCTCGGGGGCGACAA
>JBJYXS010000442.1:0-1973 GCA_046260075.1 Anaerolineales bacterium
CATGAATTCCAGATTCCAGCGGGCCAGGGGAGCGAGTCCCAGCTTCTGGCGGATGACCTCGCCTTGTTCGGTGATTTTGATGCGCCCCGCTACCGTATCCGGAGGCAGGGCCGTGAGCGCCCGGAAGACCGGAGAACCGCCGCCGCGGCCCACCGTGCCGCCCCTGCCGTGGAAGAAGGTGACGGATACATCCGCATTGCGGCAGGTTTCGGCCAGCTTCTCCTGCGCCCGGTACAGGGCCCAGGACGCCGGCAGGATACCGGCATCCTTGGTGGAATCCGAGTATCCGATCATGATCTCCTGGTGCATTTTACGGGCCCTGAGCTGGCGACGATATGCCGGGCTTTCGAACAGGGCTTGCATGATGGCGGGGGCGTTTTCCAGGTCGTTCAGCGTTTCGAACAGCGGAACGACGTCCAGACTGGCGCGGGGCGGGTCGGCAGCCAGATGGATCAGGCCGGCTTCCCGGGCCAGCAGCAGCACCCGCAACAAGTCTTCAGGCCCATGCGTCATGGAAACGATGTAGGTGGAAGCGGCACGCTCGCCGAGCGCATTTTGTATCGTCCGGACGGCTTGGAACACCCGCAGGGTTTTGCGGGTTTCGTCCTCGAGGGGAAGGTCCTCGCCGACCAGTGGGCGGCGGCCCAACAACTCGTTCTGGAGCCGGTCCACGTCCAGGTCACCCATATCCAGTGCCTGGCAAACATCCATCAATGCCCGGGTGTGGACGCTGGATTCATCCCGAATATCGATCCGGTAACCAAAAAAGCCATGCGTTCGGACGGCGATTTGCAAGGGGTCCAGCAGATGGCGCACCGTCTGGCGGGCATCCGCCGATTCCAGGGCCTCACGAATCAGGCTAAGATCTTTTTCGAAGGCCGCTGCATCGGGATAGGCGCCGGCCGAATTCGGGTCGTTGGCAGACGCCAATGCGACCAGTTTCCGACGATTGGCAGCAAGCCTGGCGGACATGAAGAAAAGCTTGAGGCGAAGCGGCTCCCGACGGTTTCGCGTCCGGTTTTCCGCCCAGACCTGCGGCAAATCCTCGCGATCTTTTTCCATCGACGCCTCGAAGGCTTGCGGGACCGACCGAATCTCCGTGGAAAGAGAGAGGGCTTCGATCAGTTCTTCGAGCTTCTTCGAATAGATCCCGATGACCATAGCGGCCGTCTGTCCGGCCGCCTGAAGCGTCACATCGGGAGTGACGGCCGGATTCCCATCCCGGTCGCCGCCGACCCAGCTGCCCGGCTCCAGAAGCGGATGTGCGTCCGGTGCGCGGCCGAAAACCTCATCGAAAGCGGCGGACAATTCCTGGTTCACATCGATTTCGCTCTCCAGCAGCCGTCTTTCCAGGTACCAGAGCACGTTGCTGACCTCGTGCATCACCGACGGGCGGTTCCGCCGGACCTCGGAAGTCAGCCACAACATTTCCACTTCAGATTCCAGGGCATTTTCCACGCGGCGGCGATACACCGGATCGGCACCGTCCAGCGCCAGCAGCCAGTCCGCCACCCGCGTCTGGAGATCCAGCAGCGTATGCCGCGTGGCCTCCGTGGGATGGGCGGTGAGCACTGGCCGGACCCTGGTTCTGGACAGCAAACCGGAGACCTCGTCGGGCGTCCGTCCCTGCGCCTTGAGACGCCGGAACGCCCACAGGCAGGTGCCGATGGCAGGATCCGATGCACGGCCTCTTTTCTCCCGGTGCCGGCGCACCTGATCAACCTGCTCGGCGGTGTTGATCAGCATGAAAAAAAGGGTAAAACTCCGCGCCACTTTTTCGAGGGTGTCGTCGTCATGGCCATCGATCATATTCAGGATACCCTCGATCCCCGGAGCATCAGGCTTTCCTTCCCGGCGGTCCCGGCAGGCGATGCGCAAGGCCTCTATCGCCTCGAAAACCGCCTCTCCTTCCAGGTGTCGGATCACCCGGCCCAGGGTCGAGGAGAGCCGACGGACGTCTTCGTGAAGGGGTT
>JBJYXS010000443.1:0-6013 GCA_046260075.1 Anaerolineales bacterium
GCCCAAGACCCCGGGAAAGTGCGACGTGGACGGATCGGAGCTGTACCAGCGCGAGGACGACAAGGCGGAGACGGTGAAAAACCGGATCCGGGTGTACTTTACGCAGACCGCTCCGCTGATCGAATACTACCGCAGCAAGGGATTGCTGTCGGAAATCGACGGCGCGAAGCCGATCGAAGAGGTGACCGCGGAACTCCTGGCCTCGGTCCGGTGATCATGTCATGACCGGCGCCCGCGGAATCACGCTGAAATCCGCCCAGGAGCTGGCGATCATGCGGGAGGCCGGCCGGATCGACGCCCTGGCGTTGCAGGCGGCCAAGGCGGCCATCCGGTCTGGAGTGACGACCGCCGAGGTCGACGCGGCGGCGGCGGAAACCTTAAAAAAGCACAACGCCAAGCCGGCATTTCTGGGATACGGGGATCCGCCGTACCCGGCGGTGATCTGCATTTCGGTGAACGAGGAATTGGTGCACGGCATTCCGGGCCGGCGGCGGATCCGCGAGGGCGACATCGTCAGCGTCGATTGCGGTTCGGTGTTCGGCGGATACGTGGGCGATGCGGCCTTCAGCGTGGTGGTGGGGGAGCCGAGCGATTTGCAGCGGCGGCTGCTGGAGACGGCGGAAGAGGCCCTCCGGGCGGCGATCGACGAAATGCGGCCCGGAAGGAAGACCGGCGACGTGTCGGCGGCGATGCAGCGCTGCGCGGAAGCGGCGGGGTTTTTCATGGTCCGGGATTACACCAGTCATGGCGTCGGACGGGCGATGCACGAAAACCCGCAACTTCCGAATTACATGAAGCCCGGATCGGGGGTGCCGCTGCGGCCGGGTATGACGATCGCCCTGGAACCGATGGTGATCGCGGGCACGATGCACACCAAAGTGCTCGCCGACCAGTGGACAGTGGTTTCCGCCGACGGCTCGCTGACCGCACACGTGGAACACACGGTGGCGGTAACCGACGGGGAACCCATGATTCTCACCCTTCCCTGAGGGAAGGCGGCGGATCTTTTCGGAACGGGCCGGCGCCGGTATAATCGGCCTTTCGGCCTGAGTGAAAGAAGGAGTGCAGTAATCATGAAAGTGTCATCGTCCGTACGCAAACGCTGCCCGAAATGCAAGATCGTCCGGCGGGCGGGCAAGCTGTACGTCATCTGCGTTAATCCGAAGCACAAGCAGAGGCAGGGATAACCATGGCACGTATCGAAGGCGTCGATCTGCCCCGCGATAAGCGGGTGGAAGTGGGCCTGACCTATATTTACGGAATCGGGCCGTCGGTCTCCCGGCGCATCCTCCAGGCGACTCAGGTCAGTCCGGATACCCGGATCAAAGATCTGACGGAAGCCGAGGTGACGGCGCTGCGGGATTTCATCAACAAGAACGTCACGGCTGAGGGGAATTTGCGCCGGGAAGTTCAGATGAACGTCAAGCGGCTGGTGGAAATCGGCTGCTATCGCGGGCTGCGCCACCGCCGGAGTCTTCCGGTGCGCGGGCAGCGGACGCGGACGAACTCCCGTACGCGCAAAGGCCCGAAGAAGACCGTGGCCGGACGCGGACGCCGGCGCGGCGCGAAGAAGAAATAACCCCTTCCCTGCCCCCCGGGAGATGGAAGACGGGGGCGGGAATATGAGGGGCCTGCCGCTTCGGAGATCCTTACGGGGCTCCTTCCCCTCCCGCGGCTGGGAGGATTTCCGGAGGCGGAAACCAATCGTTCTTTCCAGTACGTCGTTCGTTGTGAGGGAATATGGCCGGAACAAGTCGCGGCGCTTCGCGCGCCAGTAAAAAGGGGAAGCGGACGATCGCCTATGGGCAGGCGCACGTGTACGCTTCATTCAACAACACCATCATCACGGTGACGGACGCCCAGGGCAATGCCGTCGCCTGGGCCAGCGCGGGGACCTCCGGGTTCAAAGGCTCCCGGAAAAGCACGCCCTTCGCCGCCCGGATGGCCGCCCAGCAGGCGGCGAAAGCAGCCCAGGATATTGGGATGCAGGAAATCGACATGTACATCAACGGGCCGGGGCCGGGACGGGAAGCCGCCATCCGGGCCATCCAGGCGGCGGGCTTGAAAGTCCGCTCGATCCGGGATGTCACCCCCGTCCCGCACAATGGCTGCCGCCCGCCGAAGCGCCGCCGGGTCTAGCACTGTTCATCGGCCTGCGTCCTCCCCGCCGGGGAGGAAGGCCAAGGAAGGAAATGAGTATGTCGAAGCGAATAGGGCCGGCTTGCAAACAGTGCCGGCGGGAAGGCGACAAGCTGTTCCTGAAGGGCGAACGCTGCCTGAGCGGAAAATGCTCGTTCGACCGGCGCGGATTCGCCCCGGGCCAGCACGGAAAGGAAGCCCAGTACAAGCGGCAGCGGCTTTCCGATTACGCCCGCCAGCTGCGCGAGAAGCAAAAGGCGCGCCGGGTGTACGGGATTCTCGAGGCCCAGTTCCGCCGCTATTACCAGGAAGCGTTGAAAAAGCGCGGCATGACGGGGTTGAACCTGCTGCAGATCCTCGAAAGCCGGCTCGACAATGTGGTCTACCGGATGGGTTTCGCCGACAGCCGCGCCAAAGCCCGGCTGCTGGTCACCCACGGGCATTTCAACGTCAACGGACGGCGGACGGATATCCCTTCCTGCGTGCTCCGGCCGGGCGATAGGATCGAAGTCCGAGAAGGATCGCGCAACCGCACGTACTTCAAGGGTCTGGCGGAAACAATGGAAGGCAAGGCCGTTCCTTCCTGGATCAACCTTGACTCCGGGAACCTTTCGGGCGGGCTCGCCAAGCTGCCGGAACGCCACGAGCTCTCCGATATCCGCCTCAACGAGCAGTTGATCGTGGAATTCTATTCGCGGTAATCATTCGAAAACCGGAGCCGTCACTCCGCGCAAGAATGCGGGGACGGAGCCGGCGATGGTTCGACACGAAGGCGCGCGGTTCCACAGGGTGCGCCGGAGGAGAGAATCACAGTGAGCATATCCACGAACATGGTCATGCCCAAGATCGAGCGCGACGCCGTAGCCCAGAACTACGCGCGGTTCGTGCTCAGCCCGCTGGAAAGCGGGTACGGGATCACACTCGGCAACGCCCTGCGGCGGGTGCTGCTCTCTTCGCTGGAGGGCGCCAGCGTCACATCGGTCCGGGTCAGTGATGTTTCGCACGAGTTCTCCAGCATTCCCGGCATCAAGGAAGACGTCACACAGCTCCTGCTGCAAATCAAGCAGATGCGGCTGCAAATGGTCTCCGGGGAAAGCGCGCGGATGCGGCTGGAAGTGAGCGGCGAGGGCACCGTCACGGCGGCCGATGTCGTGCCGCCGCCGGAAGTGGAAATCGTCAACCCGGATTTGTACCTGTTCACGGTGGACGATCCCAAAACCCGGCTCGACATGGAGTTCACCGTCCAAAAGGGACGCGGGTATTCCCCCGCCGACGAACGCGGGCGGACGCCCATCGGCGAACTGCCGGTGGATGCGATCTTCTCGCCCGTGCGGCGGGTGAACTTCGACGTGGAGCGCGCCCGGGTCGGCCAGGATACCAACTACGACCGGTTGGTCATCGAAATCTGGACCGACGGCACCATCCGGCCGGAGGAAGCGCTCAATCAAAGTGCGGGAATCCTGATCGCCCACCTGCGCGACCTGGCGGGAGTCAGCGAGGAAAGCCTGACCATCGGAACCGCCGAGCCCGAGGCGCCGAAGATTTCCAGCGAAATCCTCGAGACGCCGATCGAACAGCTCGACCTTTCGGTGCGGGTCTTCAACTCCCTCAAGCGGACCGGGATAACCACCGTCGGCGAGGTGCTGGAGTTGCTGAACAAGGGAGAGGACGCGGTCCTGTCGATCCGCAACTTCGGCGAGAAGAGCCTCGACGAATTGCGCGAAAAATTACGCGAGAAGGGGTTCCTGCGCGGACCGGAAGCGGACGCCGCGGAGCCGGCCCCCGACGACGAGACGAAGACGGAGTAATTGGCCATGCGACACCAGATTGCCGGAAAGAAACTCGGCCGTTCCAGCGGGCATCGGACCGCCCTGCGGCGAAGCCTGATCAACCAATTTATCGAGCACGAACGCATCCACACCACCCGGGCCAAGGCCGTGGCGATCCGCGGAGAGGTGGAAAAACTCGTCACCCTCGCCAAGCGGGGCATTCAGGCGGGCGACCAGAAGATGGTTCACGCGCGCCGGACGGCGGCTTCCCGGCTGGGCAACGCCGCATCCGTCAAGCGCCTGTTCGACGAAATCGCCCCGCGCTATGAAAAGACCTCCGGCGGATACACGCGCATCCTGCGGCTGGGAAACCGCAAGGGCGACGCCGCGGAGATGGTGCTGCTGGAATTCGTCGAATGACGCTGCGGTGAACCATCCCCTGTGAGGGGATGGCTAACGGAACGTGGAACGTTACCAGGCTACGATCGCCTATGATGGAACCGCCTTCTGGGGGTTTCAGGCCCAGCCGGATGTCCGCACTGTGGAAGGGGAGATCCGGTCGGCGCTGTCCGTCCTCGGCTGGCGGGGCCGGACCCTGCTGTGCGGGGGGCGGACCGATGCCGGCGTCCATGCCGCCGGACAAGTGGTGGCGTTCGACTTGGCATGGAGCCACCCGCCGGGCGATTTGCAGCGGGCGCTGAACGCCCTGCTGCCGGATGATGTATCCTGCCCGGCCTTGCATGCAGCGGCGGCGGATTTCCATCCGCGGTATGACGCCCTGCGGCGGTGCTACCGCTACCGGATATACAGCGCCGCCTGGCCCGATCCGCTGCGGGATCGGTATGAGCTGCGGGTGTGGCCCGCCCCGGACGCGGATCGGATGGCCGAAGCGGCGCAGGGCATTTCCGGAACCCGCGACTTCGGATCCTTCGGGAGCGCGCCGCGGAAGGGTTCCCATACCGTGCGGACCGTCCTGCGGGCGGAATGGATCCCGGCGGGGGACGGGCTGGAATTCTGGATCGAAGCCGACGCCTTCCTGTTCCGCATGGCGCGGACGATTACGGGATCGCTGCTGGAGGTGGGGCGCGGGCGAAGAAGCAGGGAGGCCTTTCAGACTCTGCTGGATGCGCCAGCGCGGGAAGCAGCCGCACCACCCGCCCCGGCACATGGATTGTGCCTGATGCGAATCGAGTATCCCGGCGACGGGCCGTTGGAACGCCCGGCGACCAATGTGTAGGCAATTGGAGAAAATCACGTGAACAAGACCTTCATCCCGAAAGCATCCGACATCCGGCGGGAATGGTACGTCATCGACGCCGAAGGCGAGATACTGGGCCGGCTGGCCAGCAAGGTAGCCACCGTCTTGCTGGGAAAACATAAACCGACCTTCACCCCGGGCGTGCCCGTGGGCGACGGCGTGATCGTCATCAACGCCGGCAAGATCCGTGTGACCGGCAAGAAACTGACCGATAAGATGTATTACCGCCATTCCGGATACCCGGGCGGGCTGAAAAGCATATCCTTGCGCGATCAGCTGGCCAAACATCCGGAGCGAGTCATCCGCGCGGCCGTGTGGGGCATGCTGCCTCACAACAAACGCGGTAAATCCATCATCAAGTGGCTTAAAGTGTACCCGGGAGCCGAACACAAGCATGAAGCCCAGCACCCCAAGGTTCTGGCGTAAGGAAAGGATCCATCCATGGCGACAAAATACTTCGAAGGCATCGGACGCCGTAAGGAAAGCACCGCGCGAGTCCGGATCATCCCGGAGGCGGGGCCGCTGACGGTTAATGGGAAAGCGGCGGCGGATTATTTCACCCGCATGGGAGATCTCGAGCGGGCCTTTTCGGCCCTCAAGGTAGCCGGCCATGAGGAGGGGATCACGGTCAGCGCGAGGGTGTCCGGCGGCGGGGTGACCGGGCAAACGGACGCCGTCCGCCACGGGCTGGCGCGCGCGCTGCTGAAGATGGACGAAGCGCTGCGCGAACCGCTGCGCAAGGAAGGTCTGCTTACCCGCGACGACCGGATGAAGGAACGCAAGAAGCCGGGCCTCAAGCGGGCCCGCAAGGCGCCCACCTACACCAAGCGGTAGGCGCGGACCGATT
>JBJYXS010000444.1:0-2320 GCA_046260075.1 Anaerolineales bacterium
AGGTGGATGCCGGTGTTCGAGTCGCCGCAGGGGCGCCTGTTATTTTAACCAATTTTCAAATAAATCCTTCCCCCCCTTCCCGCTTCCCCTTTCCCCGATCCCTCCCCTTCCCTTCCATCGGGAGCCGGGACAACCGACGGGAGAGGGGACGCCGGTTTTTCCCGGCGGTGCAAGGGCGGCCCAAGAAAGACCCGAGCCGCCGAGCCGGGACCGGAATGCCCGGATGCCTCGGCAACGATCCGCATGTCCAAAGGACATGGACTGCCCGACCGGCGGGACTATCCCAATTCCACCGTTGCCACCTTTTTCGTCCCGGTGACGAACAGCGCCATCGTGCTTCGGCCGTACAAGCCGTGCACCTCGCCCGGATTAAGCAGGATCGTCCGCCCGATGCGTTCCTCATTGGCCTTATGATCATGTCCATAACAGACCAAGTCAAACTTGCCGCATTCCGCCAGCGGACGGGCGATCTCCGGGTAGTGGACCAGGGCGATTTTCAGCCCGTCGATGGTCAGGTCGCCGAACTCCCCCAAAAAGCGGATGTTCGCGGCTCCGGCCGCCACCAACAGGTGCAGGCGCCGGTCGCCGTCGTTATTCCCCCACACGATGTATACCGGCTTGCCCTTCACGCCCTCGATCAGGCGCTTGGTGACGAACGGGGAACAAAGATCGCCGCAATGCAGTATCGCATCGGCTTCCGCCAGTTGGGGCATGGCGCTGTCGAGTTTCCAGACGTTGTCGTGGGTGTCGCTGAGTACGGCAATCCGCATGATCACCTCCTGAAAGACGGGGCTGCAATGATTTTACCCGAGGCGGACAGGATATATTCCGAAAAAACGAATCGGAAAGGATTCCGGGGTCTCCATTGCTTTTACCGTCCGCTGCAAGCGGAGGACATGCGTTTGCTTGCCATAAAAACCGGTCCGAGAACGGACAGCCCGGAAAAAACACATGGGAATTAAGGATATAATGCAACAATAGGAGATACCGCATGACCAATCAAACCCCGCGCCTGCCGCAATCGCAGGGCAACATCATCCAGCAGACCCTTTTGCAGATCCGCCTGATCTGGCGGCTGTTCCGCGATCCGCGCATTCACTGGATGCTGAAAATCATTCCGCTCAGCGGTGTGGCGTACCTGCTCTTTCCATTCGACCTGATTATGGATATGGCGCCGGTTCTTGGGCAGCTGGACGACGCCGGGATCATCCTGGGCAGCCTGTGGCTGTTCGTGGAAATGTGCCCGCCCGACATCGTCAAGGAACATATGGACGATCTGACCGCTGTTTCGGTGAAGGGAAAGTGGAAGGCAGAGAAACCGCAGGAAGAACCGCCGGACCAGCTTCCCGAAAAGGCCGGCCAAGGTCCGGAACAAGAAGAAACGGAATAAGCGACCGCATCCGGATGTGATGTTTCGACGGCCGGCGGATCCCGCCGGCCGTTTGCTATTCTTCCGGCAACCCGATCAGGTCGTACGGCAATGCGCCGGTGATGCGGACACGCGCCATCGCCCCCGGCCGCTGCCGGCCTTCGATCAATACGACGCCGTCCACCTCGGGCGCGTCGCGGAAGGATCGGCCGACCGATATTCCCTCCCGGCAACCCTCCACCAGAACATCCAACTCCCGGCCGACCCACTCGCGGTTCTTCTCCAACGAGATCGCCTGCTGCAATTCCATCAACGCACCGCGCCGTTCTTCCTTTACGGACAGGGGAACGTCGTCGGGCAGTTCGGCGCTCGCGGTGCCGGCTTCATGCCAGTAGGTGAAGCACCCGATGCGGTCGAAGCGCATTTCGCTTAGAAACGCCAACAGCGCGTCGAACTCCTCTTCCGTCTCACCCGGATACCCGACGATGAACGTGGTGCGCACGGCCAATCCGGGCAGGCGGGCGCGCATGTCGTTCACTGTGCGGCGCACCCCATCGACGTCCGCCGGACGGCGCATCCTTCGCAGGACGCCGGGATGAGCATGCTGGAGGGGGATATCGAGGTAAGGAATCACCTGCGGCGTCGACTCCATCACGTCGATCAGCCGCCGGCTGACCGAGCCGGGGTAGGCATACAGGATGCGGATCCAATCCACGGAAGGCGCTGCGGCGGCGATCCGCTTCAACAGCGTGGGCAGCCCGTCACGAATCCCCAAGTCATGCCCGTAATCGGTGGTGTCTTGCCCCAGCAGCACCAGTTCGCGCACGCCGCGTTCCTGCAGGATCCGCGCCTCCTCCAGGATGCGGTCCATGGGACGCGAAACCGGCGGTCCCTTGATGGCCGGGATGGCGCAGAACGCGCACTCGCGGCGGCAGCCGTCGGCGATTTTCA
>JBJYXS010000445.1:0-2541 GCA_046260075.1 Anaerolineales bacterium
GGTCTCCTTCGGATTGCTGGCCATGTTCTTCCTCGCCATCAGTCCCTGGCACATCATGATGTCACGTTGGGGAATCAACGAGAACATTCTTCCCTTCCTGTTTCTGATGGCCTTTACGGCGATCCTGGCATCCACAAAACACAATGGATGGTTCCTCGCCGGTTCCTTCCTGCTGGGGCTTTGCCTGTATGCGTACGGCGCATCGTATGTGGCTGTGCCGATCTTTCTGTTGTGCGCTATCCCCCTGTTGTTGCGATACCAAGCCGTCAGCGTACGGACCGCCGTATTGGGAGTGTGCATTTTCTGCTTTGTGTCCATCCCGATCGTCCTGTTCCTCCTGGTGAATACGCTGCGGCTTCCGCCCCTCTCGATCGGTCCCCTCACCATTCCGCGACTGCCGATGCAACCCCGATACGAATTCATGGGGGCGATGTTTTCGTCGGCGTCATTTGCCGCGTTAAAAGAAAACTTCCAGACCGCCGTTCGGCTGATCATGGGTGAACCGGACGGACTTGCCTGGAACGCCGTACCCCCCTATCAGTATTTCTATCCCGGCGCGTATATTCTCTCCTTGCTCGGCGCAGTCTTGCTGCTTCCCTCCCGGGTCGGCGAAGACGGAAAAACAAAGGGATTGATGCTTGCCTGGTTGTTCGCGGCTTTCTGCATAGGATTGGCTCAACCGGCCAACATCAACCGCCTGCATCTCCTTTTCATCCCCCTGATCTTTTGCGCCGCCATCGCGGTGTATTTTTGCTTTCAGTATCTCCGGCCCTTTTCCTACGCCCTGATCGTTCCTTTCCTGGCGGGCTTCCTGCTGTTCAACGGAGCGTATCACGGGTCCGAATTCCGGCTGCTGATCGGGAAGGAGTTTTTCCACGGGCTGATTCCGGCGCTGGAATTCGCCCGTTCGTTCGACCATCAACCGATATGCGTCACGGATACCGTCAATCAACCTTTCGTGTACGTGCTGTTCGTGGAGCAGTGGAATCCCGCAGCGTATACCGCGCCGGCGGACACCGGACGGGAAAAACCGTTGCTCATGGATCGGTACGCGTTCGGGCCGGCGTCCTGCCCCGCCCTCCCGGAGATGATATACATCGTTTCTGCGGATGAGGAATTCTCCGCTCCGGGTTCATATCAGGAAGAATTATTTGATAATTACATCGTGTATTATCCCGCCGAGGACGGGTAATGCGGTCCGCCGTCCGACCGCCGCAATGGCTTCTCGGCGTTCTCCGCCGATACCCCGCGTTCCTTTCCATCCGCACCCGGTTTAAAACGATGGATTACTCCTCCATACAATAATCGACAAGATGCATAGGGCAACGATCTCGATGAAATGGATGACGCAAACCGGAAGATGATCAATCCGTCCGTCTTTCACGGAGCGGACGCATCTGATCACCCGATCAAGATGCGTCAGCACCAGTAAACCCGCCGCCACCATCACGTAGGGCATATCTTCGAACGCATTGCACAGTATGACTGCGCCCAAAACGAGATCCATCAGCGGCGTGGCCGCCGGGAAATCGACAATCCGGTTTGACCGCTTTTTCCCCGCAGATACCGGCCGGCGCACTCCGCTCCCCCTTCCCCGACAATCAATATTCCCAACAGCAATGAGAGTATTTGCGCAGTATGCATGCCGTTGTATCCCTCCCGAAAACCAGAAACGGGGCGGTCCGGCGACGGTCGCAAAGGCCGCCGGATCCGCAGCGCAGGTCACCGCTTGGGCGTTATGCGGTTAACCGCGGGCTCCCGTCAGGCCGCCGATCCCCAGCGCCAGCCTAATAAAATCGTCGCCTTGCATGAACGGGAGGTCGCCGGCCTTGGCCTGTTCTTCATCGTAGGCAGCGGCGCCGTCCGGCGCATCGCCGGGGCGCATCAACGCCACGGGCACGGGATCCCCGGCGTGCATGCCGGTGGAGACCGGCGTGGGGTGATCCGGCAGCACGGCGACGGCGGCTTCGATCCCGGCCTCGACCGTGCCCGCAAGGACCGGGCGCACCAGGCGGTCGTCGAGCATCTCAATGCACCGGATCTTGAGATCCACATCTTTGGCATGGCCGGCCTCGTCGGTCGCCTCGACGTGCACGTACACCAGATCGTATTTGCGGACCGCTTCGACGCAGGCCGCAGCCTTGCCCTCGTAATTGGTATCCCACAACCCGGTGGCGCCCTCCACATCGATCACATCCATGCCGGCGTAGAGGCCGAGCCCCTTGATGAGATCGACCGCCGAGATCACGGCGCCGCGCACGCCGAACCGCTCCTGGAGGGTTCGCATTTTCGGCTTGCAACCCGGCGACCACGGCCAGACGGCGTTGGCGGGATCCTTGCCGGCGGCGATGCGCTTCCGGTTGACCGGATGGTCCGCCAGGATCGCCCCGGCCTTTTCCATCAGCAAGCGCACCTTTGCCTCGGTGGCTTCCGCCGCCTCGGAAATTGCCGCGGGCAGGAGATCCGCGGCGCGGCGGCCCACGTTGTCGTGCGGCGGGGCGCATCTCACCTCGGGCGAGGCGGCCTTTCCCCGCAGGATAA
>JBJYXS010000446.1:0-12442 GCA_046260075.1 Anaerolineales bacterium
GAAAATTCCGAAACCTGTGGATATTCCTCGATCAATATGAAAAGGCCGAAAAAAAGGGGTTTTCGGTTGTAAAAGACCTAATTATTGGGGTTTTTCCCCAAGGTAAACCAAGAGTCGGGCGACACAAAGAGAGTATGCTCCCTCGGGAATCCTCTTTTTCATCCCGCTTCAGCGGCCGGCTCAGGTCTGGGTGATTTTTTCGACGATCTTTTCCAGGTCGTCGAACTCCACCGGTTTCGGCAGAAAGGCGTCCGCACCCGCCGAGAGGATGCCCGCCACGATCGCATCCTGCGTATCGGAGGATACGGCCAGGATCGGAACGGAGGACAGGCGCGGATCCCGCCGGATGAAGCGGATCACTTCTCCGCCGTCGACGCCCTGCATGTGAACGTCCAAGACCAGCAGTTGCGGAAGGCTGCCGGCCATGGATTCGATCGCCAGGCGCGGGCTGTACACCGGCCGGGCTTGGAAGCCGATCAGGCTGAGCATCTTGACGATGCCGCCCGCGGCTTCCCGGTTGTCGTCCACCACCAATGCCGTTCGAATTTCGGCCACGCTGCTGTCTCCCAGCGACCATTCTACTCTGAAATCGGCGATCTGGTACCGGTGCCCCTTATGGGTCGCTATTTTCTGAGTGAAAGGGCAAAACCCGACGCAGAGGCGCTGGGACGCGAGAATTTCCTTCTCCGTCGTTGCGTCTTGGCGTTTTCTCTCCTCTGTATCGTACATCGATTGAAATGAAGTTCGAAGATGATCAATCGTACAGGTACACCTCGGTTCCCTGCCCCTCGAACTTCGGAGGATCCATCTCCCAGGCGACAGCCGGATGGATCCACCGGTACAGCCAACGCGCCTCATCCGGCCGCATATTCAGGCAACCCTGGCTGCTGGGCCTTCCAAAATCGTTATGCCAATAGGCACCGTGGAAAGCGGTCCCCAAAATGTGGAAAAAGGAAACGAAGGGCACGCCGGGTAATTCGTACGCGTCGGGATTGGCCGTCAGGGCGCCGTTGCCCATATGCCGGCTGGGGACTTTTTCGAATACGCGGAAGCGGCCGATGGGCGTCACCGTCCGCCCTTGGCCGGGTTTGCGGTCCTTGCGCACCCAGCCTCCCGATACCGTGGCGGTGAACACCGGTTGGTCGGATTCCAGCGCCGTAACGGTTTGCCTGGTTAAATCCACTTCGATGCGCTTGGCATCCGGCGGAACGTCCGGGGAAACGGGTTGGAGTTCCTGCGCCGTGAAGGGCCGCAGGTGTTCCGCACGGGCGTAGAATTTATAATGCAGCCGGTCGTCCAGGATCGTATACCACGCCCGTCCTTCCGCATCCATCTTCGTGCCGATCACCCAAAAGACCGCCTGGTAATACAACCGGTAAAGCGGCGGCGCCGTTTCCGAGGGATGATGACGGGATTGCGAGACCGGTACGGTCACTTCCGTCAACATGCCCCCGGATGGAACATCGTACACCACCGGGTTGAAGGCATACCGCACTTCCTGCATATGGGCGGTATGGACGTATCCTTCCAGCAGCCGGAACCAGCGTGGATTTCCCTCGGGGCCGTTTTCCCCCCGGATTTCCTCCAGCGCGGTGACGACCTGATCCCGGTACAGCCTGCGCAACACCGGCGCATCGGGATCCGGCTCGCTGCGCACGCGGATGCCGTTGGCCGTAACGCGGGCCAATCGATATGCAGGGGGTTGATCCTCGGGAGGAGGCGCCGTGAACGCCGGGGAAAGGAGAGAGGCGCCGGCGATCTTCAGAAACGCCCTCCGCGAACAGGAAGCCATGCCCGGGCTGATGCGAATCCTATGCCGCGGGCGGCGGAACGGGCAAATCCGCGACGGCCGTCTTTGCCCATCGATCCCCCTCATCCACCAGCATGATCGGGATATCGTCGCGGATCGGATACTTGCGTCCGCAACCCGGCTCCTGGCACACCAGCCAGCAATCCTTTTCCAATTTCAGCAAACCTTCTTTTTCCTGCACGCACACCGGGCACCGCAGGATCTCCAGCAGATCGGGGGCAATCATGAGATGAAACCTCCACTCGTCGGCGGTCCGGCCGTTCGGCCGCACCGTATTTTCCGAATCATACCTTTTTCGCCGGCCGCCATCCAGTATCCGCCGGCAAAGGCGACATCCAGCCGATGCACTTAGAGCAACCCGTCGGCGCGCAAGGCGCCTACGATCTCGGCCGCCGCTTCCCAGCGGTCCATGGTATAGAAAAGGATGCCCGGAACACCCGCCGACAGCAGTTCCCGGGATTGTTCGATGGCGAAATCAATTCCGAATTGGGCGACGGCCTGCTTTTGCTCTTCCCCAAATCCCTCCAACCGGCGGCGCAGGCTCTCCGGGATGCTTGCTCCGCAAACGGCGGCCAGGGACTCGGTCATTTTCAGCGAGTAAATCGGCATGACCCCGGGAAGAATCGGAACCTCCACCCCGCGGGCCCGGCAGCGTTCCCGGTAATCGAAAAAGAACCGGTTGTCGTAGAAATAATTGGTGATGACGAATTCCGCGCCTTGGTCTACTTTACGTTTCAAAAAATCCGCGTCGCGCTCCGGATTTCCGGCCTGGACATGTCCTTCCGGATAGCCCGCACAGCCCAGGCAAAAGGCATACTTCGGCCGGATATAGGCCAGCAAATCCGAAGCATAGGTCATGCTCGTCGGATGTGGGCGGAAATTCGGGTCTCGGGGCGGATCCCCGCGGACCACCAATACATTCTCCACGCCGGCGTCGATATATCCGTCGAGCACGCCGGATATCTCCTCGCGTCCCAAACCGTACCCCGCGAAATACGCCACGACTTCCAGCCGCTTCTCCTGCCGCAACCGCTCCGCCAATTGCCGCGAACCCTCCCGGGTGGAACCGCCCGCGCCGAATGTGATGGTGGCGAAATCCGGCGAAAGGGCGGTCAACCGGTCGATCGCCTGCCGCAGTTTGGCCTTCGCCTTCGGGGTTTTGGCGGGAAAGAACTCGAACGCCAAGCAAGGCGTTTTTTGCTTTTTCCACCGGTCAACGATTTTCATCTGTCGATTAACCTCATGAGGGATTGTCGTCCGATACGCTGCTGTGTATGGACATACATTCTATGGGACGGAGCCGCGCTCCGCCTTCACCTTACGGCGGGCAGGGAGCGTTTTCCTCGGGTGGGGTGTCGGGATGATACTGGCACACGGCGCCCCAAGGCAGATAGTGGGTGACGAACTGGTCCGCCAGGATCACCTTGCCGTCCCGGTACACCGTGCGGGTCACGGTCACGTCGGCCCCCTTGACGGCCCAGTCCACCTGTTTGACCTCGCCCGGCTGGAGTTCGTCGTTTTCCTCCCATTTCGGATCGGGTGGATCCACTACGTTGCGGACTCCGGAGGAATAATATTCCACCGTCCGGCCGTCGGAGGTGGAGTAGAAGCGCCAGTACAGGCGGCCCGTGCTGCGGTTCACTTCGGTTTCCATCAGCAGCCAGTACGGCGTGTCGTTGATGAATTTGAAGTCCACATCCGGAAAGAACACCGTCGCGTCAAAGCCGACTCCGAGGTGGACCGGTCCGTCGCCGGATTCATAATATCCGACCCGGTAGGCGTGGGAATGCCGCTCGGTGATGGGCAGGCCGGTCATGAAGACCACCCGGAAGAGAGTCGTGCTGACCTGGCATACGCCGCCGCCGGCCCCCTTGATCGTCCGGTTGCCGAGGATGATGAGCGCCTCGGCGTATCCCGTATCCAGGCTGACGTCTCCGAGCTGTTCGCCCATCGAGAAGGTCTCGCCCGGCGCCACCAGCAGGCCGTTGAATTTTTCGGAGGCCAGAATGATGTTGTGGATCCGGGCTTCGGCCGATCCGGCGAACGACGTCCACTGGTTGCCGTTGGGCAGCAGTCCGGAGATTCCCAATTCGGCGGCGGTTTTGTCGTCGCCGATCTCCGGTTCGACGAAATCGAAGGCCAGAGCCGCGCCGTGCGCTCCCTGAGCGACGGCTTCCTGGACCGATTGGATGGAATGCTCGATGTTCAGCTCGCGGCCGCGCTGGGAGGGGATATACAGCGCCAGCGTTCCGGCGCCGTCGTCGAATTGGTAACGGGCGTTTTCCACTTTCCGCGAGAGGGTTCCCCGAAGCGGTTCGAGCAGGGTGTGCAGCTTGCCCTCGTCCAGTGCCAATGTATACCGGCTGCCGCCGCCGTCCGACACCTTGCGGAAGCTGAGCATGTCCACCAGCATCGCCGGGGTGAGAGTCCATGAGGGCGGATCGCCCGGCACCGGTTCGCCGATCGAAAGCGAAAAATCCTGCGCCAGCAATTGCCGGGCCGTTTCCGCCTGCGAGGAGGCATCCAGCACATCCGGCGAGTATTCCACCACCTGGAGCGGAATCTCCGCATCGGCCAAGTGTCCGATCGGCACCGCCACCAGGGAGAGCATCGCGATGATGTCGAGCCGTTTCCCCATCCGGCCGGGAACGGCCACCACTTCCATGCCGTGCAGTTCGAGCTTGGCCTCTTCCGCCGGGGTTTCCACTTCCGCACCTAACCGCTGCAGGAAGGCCATCGCGCGTCCGAAATCGAACTGCAGCACCGGCGGAACCGACACTCCGCCGAAGCGGGCTTGCATCTGCCACTGGACGTTATCGAACACATCGCCCGACCGCCCGACGGCGTATGCGTTGTTGACGGTCGCCAGGAGATCCAAGCCCAATCCCAGATCGGCCGGGGTCGCCGTCCAGGACCGGCCTTCATAGGTGAAGGTGAGCCGTCCGTCGCGCGGATAGTAAAAGCTCTCATTCACGCGGTATGCGGCTTCGGCGGCGGCCAAACCGGAAAGATCCACGCCGCGCATCGAGACGCCGGGGAAAACCCTGCCGCCGTTGCTGGCGTCGTACACATAGGCGCTGAGCGAGATCAGGATGGCCGCGGTCAAAAGAGCGGCGAGCCCGACGGCCGCGGCTCGGATGACGGTCCGCACAATCGCCGTCCGATCCGGGCGCGGAGTCTCCTTGGTGACCGCGGATTCCTGCGATGTGTTCATGGCGGGGATTATATACCACGGCTTCCGTTTTGTACCGATGCCTGCACGCCCGCGGCGCGCCGACGCCGTCTGTTCACCATTGTCCAAAGGCGAACGTCGCCGCTTGGTCGTGGATCCGCCGGAATTCCTGTTCGAAGGCCTCAGCCAGAGAGCGATCGTGGAAGATCAGCAGATCCTCGTCGTTTTTTTCCTCGGCACTGGCGGTGAAATTGTACGATCCCGCGATGACGATCTCCCCGTCGATGAGGATCACTTTGTGATGCATGTTGCGCGGATTGGCGTCCAGGCGGACATCCGCCCCCGCCGATTCCAGAACGGCGAACTGCGTTCCCGTGTTGGACCGGACCTGGGTTCTTTCCAATACACCGGAGAGCAAGACGCCGTTGCGGGACCGTTCGAGCATCGCTCCGGCGATTTCCGCGGAGGTGAAGGAAAACGCCAATACATGGATTTCCGACCGCGCGCCGGCGATCAGTGCCGTCACCCGGCGGGCCACTGAATCTTCCGGCGCGAACAGCACTTCCACCGGACCGCACGCCGTTTCCACTGCGGGAGCCGGTTTCCCGGCGGGCGAGGCCGCGCCGAAATGCTTATGGACGAACATCTCCTCGAATTCCTCCGTGAAGGCGTCCGCCAACGCGGCGGAGCGGATCCGCAGCAGGTTGTTGTCGTTGCGGTAGGCGCCGTTGACCGTCAGATTCATCGATCCGGCCCACACCTCCCCGCCGTCGATGACGACGAATTTATCGTGCATCAATGCGCTGCGCCCGTCCCCGACCACCGGGATGCCCGCTCCGCGGAGAAGGCTGAGCGCTTCGGTGTAATAGTTATCCGAATCGACGACGACCCGTACCGCCACCCCGCGCTGCTGCGCGCCCAGCAGCGCGCGCGCGACGGACAGCAAATCGAAATCGTAAACGGCGATGTCGATGCTCCGCCCGGCCATCCCAACGGCCCGGGCCAGGATTTCGTCGGGGCCGCCCTCATACCGGCCGTCGAATGCCGGCGGCCGGCTGAAGAAGACCGCCACCGGCCCATCCGCGATCGTGGCCGTCGGCGCAGGCTGCGCAAGAGCCGAAATCGGCTCGCGGTGAGCCGCCCCCCAAGCCAGGGAGAGCACGGCGGTCAGCAGCAGAAGGAATTGGACGATACCTTTGCGATGAACGTATATGCGATGCATGACATCCCCCTATGTCGACGGACGGAAGGCATTCTATCACTCTTGCGTGAGGATGAATGCTGTCCCCCGCTTCATCCCAGGAATTCGCGGATCCTGCGCGCCACTTCGTAGGGCTTTTGCGATTGCAGGTCGTGTATTCCGTCTTCGTATTCCAGAATTTCCGCCTGCGGCAGATACGTATTAAGGAAGCGGATCGTCTCGGCCGTCATCTCGCAAAAATCAGATTGCTTGCCTGCCAGGTACAGAATCGGCGTCCGGATGCGCTGGATTTCCTCCTCGAAGGGGATCACCGTGCGGTGGGCGTTGCCGATCCAGTACCACGCCGTGCGGGTGGCCGAACGGGCGTTGAATTTCAATTCCGAAAGCACTCTTCTGCGTTCGACGTCGGTCATCTGCGGGAACCATTCCCCGAAGATCACCTGCATCGCCGTTCGGTTGAGCCATCCGGTGCGTATCAATCCTATGGCCAGGTCGCCGATGACGGGATACGCCAGCCACCGCTCCAACGGTCCGGCGGGGAGGCTTTCAGGCCGGATGATCCCGCCCTCGATGCTGACAACCTTCCCGACAGCCTCGGGGTGCCGGGCCGCCAAGTTGAACACAATCGCGCCTCCGTAAGAGGCGCCGACCAGGTGTGTTTTCCCCAACCGCAGTGCACGGATGAACCGGGCGATCGTATCCGCCTGCTCGCCGATCGTGTAGCGATAACCGGAACTCGGCTTGTCGGAATCCCCCACCCCCAGGTAGTCCAGCGCCAGGAGGCGGAAATCATTGGCCAGGATCGGAAGAATGGGATTCCAAGTCCGGTAGGTGGAAAAGGATCCGGGGATGAGGACCACCGGCAGTCCCTGCCCGGCCTCCACATAATGGATCCAATGCCCGCCGATGTCGACGAAGCCGTCCTCGCCGAATTCCGCCCTGGCCATCAGTGAACGCGTGCGCATATCCTCTCCGCCGGCCCCGTATTCTTACCCCCTCCGGAAAACACATCGGGGCGATATTCTGCCTTTCATTATGACACATCGTATAATCAAAGAAGCAAACGATGGCGACATTGCAGGAGACCCTGGATTCCTTCTCTGCGGGAGCCGATCTGGTCGAACCGCTGGACGGCGGGGCGGTGCGCTGTTTGGCATGCGGGCACCGCTGCCTGGTGCGGCCGGGCCGCCGCGGCATCTGCCGGGTGCGGTTCAACCGCGATGGGGAATTGCGAATGCCGTGGGGTTATGTAGCCGGCTTGCAGGCCGATCCGGTGGAGAAGAAACCCTTCTACCACCTGCTCCCGGGAGCGACCGCGCTCACCTTCGGGATGCTGGGCTGCGATTTCCACTGCCCCTTCTGCCAGAACTGGGTTTCCTCGCAGGCGCTCCGTGATCCGGTGACGGAGCGCATGGGGCTTTCGATCCAGCGCGCCGATCCGGAGGAAATCGCCGGTGCGGCGGGCAAGGCCCGGGCCGAGATCGTGGTGTCCTCCTACAATGAACCGCTGATCACCGCCGAATGGGCGGCGGCGATTTTCCGCCCGGCCCGCGAGCGGGGCTGCAAGACGGCGATCGTCTCCAACGGCAACGCCACCCCGGAGGCGCTGGATTATCTGCGCCCGCTCTTGGACGGAATGAAGATCGACCTCAAGGCGATGCGGGATTCCACCTACCGCAAATTGGGCGGGGTGCTGCAGAACACGCTGGATACCATCCGAGCTGCCCGGAAGGCCGGACTGTGGGTGGAAGTGGTCACCCTGCTGATTCCGGGGTTGAACGACGACGAATCCGAGCTGTGGGATGCGGCCCGTTTCCTGGCGGATGTTTCGGCCGACATCCCCTGGCACGTCACCGCCTACCACCCCGACTACCATTACGAAGAATCCCGGCCGACGAGCGCCGATGATCTCACCAAGGCGGCCGACATCGGCCAGGAAGCCGGGTTGCGCTACGTCTACGCCGGCAACCTGCCCGGGATGGTTAAGGAACGCGAGGATACACTGTGTCCCGGGTGCGGCTGCGCGCTGATCCGCCGCCGCGGGTATACGATTTTGGAGTACCGACTCCAAGATGGTGGAAAATGCCCGGAATGTGGTGAAATCCTTGCGGGAATCTGGCACCATCCCGGAGACGCCGTAGGAAAAAGCCGGGCTCCAAAACGTGTGTAGGATAATTCTTGCAATTTATGAAGACCGCGTAAAAAGGACGAATATCCCTTTATTCTGAGCAAAAAAAAGTGTATGATGATTTTGGAATGCGAAATGCATTCCGAAATTCTCTCCTCCCTCCCTCTCCCTCCAAGGTGGTTGTAGTTGGGCCCGCGCTAGCGGGCCCAACTACTTTATCCGCCCGTCCTGATGGTATCTGGATCCACGATCGTCGAAAAAGAAAACCATCCGCAGGTTG
This sequence comes from Anaerolineales bacterium, assembly GCA_046260075.1. Lineage (GTDB taxonomy): Bacteria > Chloroflexota > Anaerolineae > Anaerolineales > RBG-16-64-43 > JAFGKK01. The sequence continues at coordinate 8,592 of JBJYXS010000446.1, forward strand.
GTAAAGCCGCGGATGGTTATATCGCAGAAACCTCTTCGCGATCCTTTGCGATCCCTCGGCTCGCCCACCGAGGGCAGGCTTTGCGCGCTTAGCGGTAAAAAGGTTCTTCTTACAGCTTCGCCATCAACTGGGCTTTCTTCTCCTGAAATTCCTGCTCGGTGATCACACCCTTCTGCCGCAGTTCGTCGAGCTGGGCGATGATCACCGGCACCTCGGCCTCCCCGGATTCGAGCCGGGCCTTGGCGTTCACCATCGTGGTCTTGTAGCGGATGGGGTCGGCGATGCGCTGGATATTATTCACCCCCAGCTCGCTGGCGGTGAGGATTTCGATGTCGCCGTAGCCGAACAACCGGCCGAGCAGCGATTGCTCCAGCTTCACGTCGTTCACCTTTTCCAGCGAGGAGTCGGTGACGTTCTTGCTGATCACGCCCGAAAGCTGGATCACCCGGCGGTTGGTGATGACGAACTTACGGTTGGACCAGATCAGCGCGTCGCGGGTCAGGCTGAGGAGCGGGGCGATCAGAACAATCAGGCCCAGAAGCGCCAGCGGCCCGGCCAGGAACGCCAGTAATGCGGCCAGGACGATCACGCCCAGCGAGAGCAGCACCTCGCTGACGGTTTCGGTCAACAATACCAGCCAATGCTGGCGGGCGACGAGCAGGATGGTTTCGTGCTTTCCCAACAGGCTGTTGAGGTAGGAATCGGCCATGGTGTCCTCCGGAGATTGTTCTTTTTATGAGATCCGCTTACCGCTTCCACCGAGTATATCCGAAATAGGAAAACCCGTTCCCAAAAAAAGAATCCACATATTTGCTGATGAAACGGTGTCATTCCGCACGTTCCTGCATTTTTGACTCGGAAAAGGCGGACTATTTTATATACGCATATTCTCTACATAAATCTATTGTTTCGGATGCCGCTGATAGTTTCCCATACTCGGCTATGTTTTTATAGCAACCTGATGTACCATATATGGGAAGTTTTTCGAATCGAGGCGCAGGAACGATATGACCAAGCAGCGGGAAGCCACGGTTTGGATCGGCGGCGAGGCGGGGGAAGGAATCGCCTCGGCCGGCGACGTCTTCGTGAAAACCGCCGCCCGGGCCGGCCTGGGCGCCTTCGCCCATAATTCCTATCAATCCGTGATCCGCGGCGGCGAGGTGGTGCTGCAGATCCGCACCGGACCGCACCCGGTTCTCTCCCAGGGCGGGAAGTGGGATTTCCTGCTGGCGCTCAATCAGCGGGTCCTGGACCATTACCTTCCCTGGGCGGCCCCGCATGCCGCCGCACTGTTCAACGCCGACATCGTCGCGCCGCCGGAAGGCTCCGCTCCCGCCGCGCTGCTGGGTTTGCCGGTCGGTGAACTCACGGCCGGCCTCGATCAAAAACCCGTGATGCAAAACACCATCCTGCTCGGCGCCCTGGCGTTCCTGCTGGGTTTGCCGCGCGAGCTGTTCGAAGGGTCGGTCCGCGCCCAGTTCGAAAAGCGCAAGCCCAAGCTTGCCGAACTGAATGTGGACGTCGCCCGCCGCGGGTGGGAATATGCCGAGCAGCACTTCCCGCCCGCCGAGCACATCACCCTGGCGGGTGACGGCAAGCGGCGGATCGTGATCACCGGCAACCAGGCCGTCGGGCTGGGAGCCGTGGCGGGCGGATGCAAGTTCTATTCGGCCTATCCGATGACCCCGGCCTCCTCGATCATGCACTGGCTGGCGCCGCGCGCCGCCCGCTATGGGATGCTGATGAAACAGGCCGAGGACGAACTGGCCGCGATGAACATGGCGATCGGCGCCGGCTTCGCGGGCGTGCGCGCTATGGTCGGAACATCTGGCGGCGGATTCGCGCTGATGACCGAGGCGGTCGGTCTGGCCGGGATGATCGAATCGCCGGTGGTGGCGGTGCTCTCCCAGCGCGGCGGGCCCTCGACCGGCCTGCCGACCAAAACCGAGCAGGGCGACCTGTTCCAGGCCCTTGGCGCATCGCAGGGCGAATACCCCAAAGCGGTGCTGGCCGCTCTGGATCCGGTCGACGCCTACTATGCCGCCGTCGAAGCCCACAACCTGGCCGAAAAATATCAGATGCCGGTGATCCTGTTACTCGACCTTTACCTCTCGGAACGGCACGTCACGGCCGACCCGGAGAGTCTGAACCCGGACGTCGCGATCGAACGCGGCGAGGTGGTCCGCGAAATCGAAGGGGAATACCTCCGCTACCGCGATACGGTCAGCGGCGTTTCCCCGCGCGCACTCCCCGGTACGCCGGGCGGCATGCACGTGGCTGCCTCCGACGAACACAACGAAGAAGGCGTTCTGATCTCCGATTGGTACACCAATCCCACGATGCGCACCCGGATGATGGAAAAGCGCATGCGCAAGATGAAGGGCGTGCGCCGCGACACCGCGGAACGCGGCTTGGTGTGCGAAGGGCCGGAGGATGCGGAAATCACCATCGTCGGCTGGGGATCCACCTTCCACGTCCTCGAGGAAGCCCGCCGGGCCCTTGCGGACGCCGGGCATCCCGCCCGGCTGATCCAATTCCGCACCTTGTGGCCGTTCCCGGCCGAGCAGGCGCTCCCGCTCCTGCGCAAGACCAAGCGGACGGTGTGCGTGGAGAACAATGCCGGCGGCCTTCTGGCCCGTCTGATCCGCCAGGAAACCGGGTTCGCCTTTTCGCACGCCGTGCGAAAATACGACGGCGAACCGTTCTCCGCCGGCCCGCTGACCCAGGCACTTGAAATCTGCCTGCGGCCGAAGGCTCCCAAAGTGCAAACCCTGATCTCGGCCGAACTCGACCTTCCGGTGGTATTCCAATGAGCACAGCCGCCGATTACCGATCCCGTGTGCGCCGCACCTGGTGCCCCGGCTGCGGGGATTACGGGGTGTTGCACGCCCTGCAAACGGCCTGCGCCGCTCTGTCCATCGAACGCCGCAACCTGGTGGTCGTCTCCGGGATCGGCTGCTCCTCCGCCCTGCCGCATTTCCTGAACGTCTACGGGGTCCATACGCTGCACGGCCGGGCCCTTCCGGTGGCGCAAGGGATCAAGATGGCCAACAAGGACCTGACGGTGATCGTCGCCGGCGGCGACGGGGACGGCTACGGGATCGGAGCCGGGCACCTGATCCACGCCCTGCGGCGAAACCTCGACATCACCTACATCGTGATGGACAACCGGATTTACGGCCTGACCACCGGCCAGGCGTCGCCCACCTCCGACAGGGGCCACAAGACCAAGTCCACGCCGGCGGGCAACCCGGAATGCGCTCTCAATCCGCCGGCCCTGGCTGTTGTGGGCGGGGCGACCTTCGTCGGGCGCGGGTTTTCCGGGGAGCCGGTCCATCTGGCCGAGGTGATGCAGCGCGCCATCCGGCATAAAGGATTTTCGCTGGTGGATGTGTATTCCCCCTGCGTCACCTGGAACAAGGTCAACACATACGATTTTTACCGCCCGCGGGTGGTGAAGCTGGAGCAGGAAGGCCACGATCCTTCCGACCGCGAAGCCGCCATCCGCCAGGCGCTTCGCGAAGACCGGCTCCCGATCGGCGTGCTCTACGAGATCGACGAGCCGACCTTCGCTGAGGAAGAACCGTCGTTGCAGGGGGAACCGCTCGTGCGCAGCCGGATCGGCCTGACCGCCTCCGAGTGGGCCGCGCTGATGGAGGAATTCTCCTAAACCCGATCTTCCGCGCCCGCCGTCCCCGGCAATCTTCCCATCGCAATCCGCTGCAAATTCCCCCAACCCCGATTTTCCGCTCCCAGCCCCTTTCCTTGGTTCATTTTGCCCGTATCGCTTTTCGGTTTGACAAATGGAAAAATGAAGGTATTATACTGACTGGTCAGTCAATTATATGGAG
>JBJYXS010000447.1:0-1511 GCA_046260075.1 Anaerolineales bacterium
GCTCTGGATGTCCAGCGCGTCCAGGTCCACCATTCCCGATCCGAGCCGAAGGCTATCCCCATCACGAAGAAGGCGAAATAAAACGGAACCCGCGCCGGCATCATGTCGATGAACGACAGCGAGAGCCACCAATAGGGCGAAACAACCATGAAAGGAATGAGAAATGCGGCGATGGCAATGAGGAAAAAAACCATCAGGGAAGGCCGGCGGTCAAGTCGACCGAGGAATCCCGGCAGGTACCGGTAACACAGCGCGACAATGATGTCGAAGGCCAGCAGCATCCATAGGAACCAGACCGGGCCGGTCTGCCATCCGTCGACGGTAAAGGCCCGGCCCCAAAACGCGAAAGCCGGGCCGATCCCCGCCTGCAGATACGAGGTCCAGAACGCCAAGGGCATGAGCGCCAGAATTCCGATGAGAAAGGGGATCCCCAGTCGGCGCGCCCGTTCGCGGATGTACCCGCCGCTTCCGCGGCGCCGCAGGCTCGCCGCCGCGAAGACTCCCGAAATCAAAAACAGCAGGTTCATGAAGAATGTGTCGACCGTCCGCACCAACGGATCAAGCAGCGGCCAGCGAGCGTCGTCCACGACCGGCGCGGTGGATTGAATGTAATGGGCGTAATGGAAATAGGCGAAACCCGTATACGGCAAGGCGGCGTGCAGGAACACCACCAAGACGATCAGGAAGGATCGCAGGTAATCGAGTGCGGCATCGCGCTTTACCGGATCCGCCGCCGCGAAATCCCCCGTCGCGGCGGCGGATCCAGCCGATGGAGGATTCATTTTCACTCCCGGGAATCCGGGGTATATGCGGAAGACAATCGAGTCTCCAACGGCCCGCCTATCCACTTCGCCATGAACACCACGTCATCGTACCGGCCGTCCAATTTCCGCCCTCTCCGTTTAACCCCCTCGGTCCGAAAGCCTTCTTGTTCATATAAGGCAATCGCCGCCCGGTTGGATGCATACACTTCCAATTCGATCCGCTCCATACCCTTCGCCTTGGCTTTATCTACTGCCGCCCGTAACAGCCTCCGCCCGGCGCCCTTCCGCCGCCACTCCTTCCGCACGCCCATTCCCAAGCGCCCGCAATGCGTGAATCCCGGCAGTTCCTCCGGCGAGATGTCGCACCAGCCGACTACTTCACCCTTGCAGACGGCTACAAACTGGGGCAGATCCGCGGAGATGTTATCGGCGACGAACGCCCGAATCTTTTCCGGGGCGGGCGCTTCAAGAAATCCCAGATACATCCGTTCCCGCGCGACGCTGTCCAGACAGCGGCGAAAACCTTCCATGTGTTCTTCCGCGATGGGCACAATGGATAATTCAGAATCATTCATCGGCGACTCCGATTTGTTGAACGATAAGAAAATCCCGGGAAGCACGCCTCCCGGGGGGATTGTACCCGAGAAGACAATCACCAATCCGCGTGTCTGACGGAACGCCTTCCCCGGATTCGAAGTACTCCTTCGGAAGATGGAACGGCCCTGCGAACGCTCGTCATAATCCGGG
>JBJYXS010000447.1:1521-5197 GCA_046260075.1 Anaerolineales bacterium
TCTTCCGCGATGGGCACAATGGATAATTCAGAATCATTCATCGGCGACTCCGATCTGTTGACGGAAAAGAAAATCCCGCGAAGCCGGCCGGCCTTCCGGGAGGATTGTACCCGAGAAGGCAATCACCCATGCGCGTTTCTGACGGAACGCCTTTCCCGGATTCGTAATACTCCATCGGAAGATGGAGCGGCCCGACGGCCAGATTCCGGGCAGTCGCCTCGGTACCCTTTTCCGGAGCAGCGCGACCGGCCGCGGATCCATATAGCCATATTCGTCCGGAATATCCAGGCCGAGGATGCGTTCACCCGTCAAGAACTTACGGAACCGTTTATTCTGTTTTTTCGGTGGGTTTCTTCCATCATGAATATCACATCGGCCCATGCGATCAACTGCGGCGTCACCGGATGTTCCGCGTCAACAAGGATTCCCGCCGAAGCCACCTCGATTCCCGTCCGCGAGCGAAAGATGCGCTCGGCCGTCGGGCTGCGAAGGCGGTTCCGGCTGCACAGGAACAAGATATGCCTCATGGAAATGCGATAATCCGCGGATGCCTTCCCGCGGAACCGCGCGACATCCTCATTCCCGTACACGAAGTTCGCCGCGGAATCACCCGGGCAACCTCGGTTTTCCGCCGGATGTTCCCCATACATGCTGCTTGACGGCATGCACGATGAACTTGCCCAGGAGAACCAGCACCAGCAAAGGCGCAAACGTCGCGAATTCGAGCAGCCAGACGTTGATGTGCCGCTCGGTGATCGGCCAATACGGGGGCGGCAGAACGGACAGCCAGGGAATGGGGAAGGCCTGCCGGGATTCCGACAGCGGCCAGAACAGCATCAACCCCTGCCCATGGTTGTAGAACGTATCCAGCAGCAGATGGCTGATCACGGCGAGGCTGCCCAGCAGGATGAGACGCCAATCTGCGATGAGCGCCCGCCGGCGGACAAGCCCCATCAACAGCACGGTGACGGCGAGGATCGCCAACACCGTTACCAAGCTGTGGCTTTCATAATAGGGGATGATCCGGAACGCAAAATCTGGAAAATTGGCGAACACCACAAAGAGCACGACGGTCAGGACAAACCGCCGGTTTTTCATGTTCGGGGATCCCGCCGCAGCCAGGCTGACTCCCACCAGGGAATGACCGACGAATGTCATACATCACCTTCCTGCCCGAACAGCCGGGCGGTTCCCGCCCGGCCCCGGACTACTCATCGCACGGGTACACTCCGTTATACACTTCAATTTCGTCGTTGTTTGCGGAAAACCAGATTTCCAATGTGTCGCCGACCGGGGCCCGATAGAACCCCACATCCACTGTTCCGCTTCCGTCGGGACCGGTGATGTACGTCCAAAAGACCCCCTGACTCACCATTCCGCCGCTTTCGTAGTATTTCGTCCACGCGAACCACCCGGGTCGGATCGGCGAACCCGTGATCGAAAGGACCTGCCGGTTTTCCTCCAGAACCTGCATGGTACAGCGGTATTCGTCGCTGGTCTTGATGGAAAAAGCGAAAACATACAGCAGGATGGCCGGAAGGGCGCCGATCGCCATGGCGATGCCGGCAATGCGCGCCAGCCGTTTCAGCGGTTTTCGGAATATCTCGATCCAATATTGTTCTTCACTCATCGGTCCTCGTTTTCCCACCGAGAATCGGGCGGGCGCGGATCCCTTTCCTCATCGGCGTCCGGCCAAGCGGGTGGTTTGCGGAACCAGACGGATTCACCGTATAGAACGCCGCCTTGCCGCCGACAGCATCCCTCCAACGGTTGTTCGAACATCCGCCGTCCGCCGCGGGATCACTTGTCATAGCCTTCGTGCCATGCGAAATAATTCACCAGGAATATTGCTTTTCTCAAGCCGACATCCGTCAGGTACGGATGCTCTGCTTGCAAGGCCTCCCGGATTCTTGCCTTGCCCATCTTTATTTCCCCCCCTTTTTCCGCAAGTTGCCAGACGGTATCGGAGATGCTCTTCATATACCCCATGATCCGCTCAACTTCCTCCGGCGTGCCCAGATGGAGAATGGTCCTTAACCGCTCCCTGCGGTCTATCCGCCGATCCGGGCCGAATTCCTCGTATACGGCGAATGCGCGATCAATGACCGCCGCAGGGATATCCACTGATTGCCCGCCTATCGACGACATATTTATTAGCCGGTTCCTCTCGAAAATCCATACAAAGGTACAGCGATTTTCCATCCTTTATCCGCCGGTTGCGCGATGCGGCTGTCCTAAGCAATCGGCGGGGCAGGTCCTTCAGGCCGTCTGGCCAGTAAGCCAGTCCTTACTGTGGACGATCCGCACCCCCGCCTTCCGCATTTCGGTCAATGCCGCCTCAGAATCGCCGGGTTGCAGGTTCACGCCCCGGCACGCATCCGCGATGACCGCCGCGCGGAAGCCCAACTTCACCGCGTCGAGCGCGGTGTACTTCACGCAGTAATCGGTCGCCAATCCCACGATCGCGACTTCTTCGACACCATGTTCGCGCAGAAAATCCGCCAATCCGGTCGCCTTCCGATGGTCCGCGTCCAAAAATCCGCTGTAACTGTCGACCGCCGGATCGGTCCCCTTGGTGAACGTGCGGGCGATTCGTTGCCGATCCAGCCCGGCGACCAATTCCGCCCCATGGGTCTTCTGGACGCAGTGGTCCGGCCACAGAGTCTGCGACACGCCGTGGATCTCCATCACCTCGTAGGCTTTTTTCCCGTGGGTGCTGGCGAAACTGCCATGGTTCGGCGGATGCCAGTCTTGGGTCGCCGCCACCAGCGGAAATTTCATCTGCAATCGGTTGACCAAGGGTACGATCGCATCGCCGTCGGGAACCGCCAGCGATCCGCCGGGGCAGAAGTCATTTTGGATGTCCACAAGTATCAGAGCTTTCATTTTCGGATTCCTCCCGGAAACAACGTTCGGCCTGCCGCGGTATTTTCTCCGCCGTCCGCGTCCATTACTCCATTCCGTCCGGGTTCCTCTTCGCGTTGCGCAGCGCCAATGTGATTTTCTTCCGATACAGCCCAAGCTCCAATCCGACCGGATAGAGATGCGGATAGATGAAGCGTTTGATCCCCGGCGGGAAGCGCGATAGGTTTTCGGCGGTGAAGCGCCGTATCTCCGCCAAGGGGGGCGTTTTGTAGGCCGCCTTTCCGCCGCGCATCACCGGCACCAGCAGGTCCTCGTGCTGGGCATCCACGGGAATGGTCTCCTTGTGGGTCACATCGGTGGTATCGACGATGACGCATTCCCCCGACGGGTCGGCGTTTTCCTCCAGAATCGCATCGGCGAGGTTCACCCCATCGCGATGGAAGCGACGAATCTGCAGGATCCCCGGCGTGGAGGTCTTCGCCCCGTGGTCGGAGACCTTCATCTTGTATTCCCATTCCGCGCCCTCCGGACGCAGCGCCGAGAGTTTATACACCCCGCCGAGCGCCGGTTGGTCGAAGGCGGTGGACAGCTTCGTTCCCACACCCCACAGGTCGATTTCCGCGCCCTGATGTTTCAAACTCTCTATGATGTACTCGTCCATCTCATTGCTAGCCACGATCTTGGCATCCGGGAATCCCTCCTGATCGAGGATCTTGCGCGCCTCGATGCTGAGCGATGCCAGATCGCCGGAATCCAGCCGGATGCCTGCCATCTCCGATCCGCGGGCGCGGAGTCCTTTCGCGGTTTCCAC
>JBJYXS010000448.1:0-2237 GCA_046260075.1 Anaerolineales bacterium
TCGGCCGTCGAATCCGTCGACCCGTCGTCGACGACCATCACCGTGTCGACGTATTTCTTGGCCCTGAGCACCACGCTGCCGATAAAACGCTCCTCATTGAAGGAGGGGATGATCGCAATCAGCATGTATGGTTCACCCTTTCCGTGGCCCGCTCGATCTCCCGTTTATATTATCCATTTTCATATTGCCAGAGGCAAGTACCTGCGGTTTTTATGCCGGATTTATGTCGCCTATCCACCGGCCCCGGCCGGCGGTCGAAACCCGGGATTGACACCATAGCGAATCTCACGGTACCCTTTCCTGAAATCAAGGCCTTTCGAGATGCGATTAACCGCAATTTCCTATTATCTGCGTTCCATTCCAACCCTTCTTGCGGGGATCCGCAATTGGGAAATTGTCGCACGCCTGTTGGCCGGAAATCCCGGCCGGCCGCTGGAGTTGCGACTGCGCGGCGGCTGCCGTTTCCGCGTACGCAGCCTGATGGATCTGTGGATCATAAAGGAAACCTGCCTGGATCGGGACTATGAATGGGATCTCCCGCCTCTGATCGAGGATTGGCGGATCGTCGATATCGGCGCCGGTCTCGGTGATTTCAGCATCCATGCCGCTTTCGGACATCCGCAGCGCGCCGTCGCCGCGTTCGAACCCTTCGCAGAATCCTTTAATTTACTGCAGGAAAACCTGGTTCTGAACGGGGTCCGCAACGTGCAGGCTTTTCCCCTGGCCGTCGGGGCGCGCTGCGGACCGATGCAGCTCGAGACCGCCACCGGTATCGCCGTCCAGCACAGCACTGCGCGCGCCGGCGATACCGGGCCGGTGGAAACCCTTCGGGTGGAAGGGATCACCCTGGCAGAGGCATTGCGTGTCGCCGGGTTCGATCGCTGCGACCTGTTGAAGGTGGATTGCGAAGGGGGGGAATACGACATTTTCCAAACCGCAACGGCCGACACGTTCGCCCGCATCGACCGGATCGTCATGGAGTACCATGACGGCTGCACTCCGCACACCCACGCAGAACTCGTCGATGTCCTCGGGAAACACGGCTTTGCCGTCCGGTTGCGCGAAAACCCCGTCCACCGCCGTCTCGGATTCCTGACCGCCGTCCGGCGCCGCTGATCCGGAGCATCCATGTCCTTCCTTGAAGCGGGAATTTTCGATATGGACGGAGTCCTGATCGATTCCGAGCCCTTCTGGCGTGAAGCGGAGATTGAGGTATTCGGCCGCCACGGCCTTCACCTCACCGATGCGGATTGCATGCAAACCACGGGGATGCGGATCCAGGAGGTGGCTCGCTACTGGTTCGAACGACGGCCGTGGAACGGCCCCGCCCCGGAGATCCTGGCGGAGGATATTCTTCTGGGCGTGATCCGGAGAGTGCAGGAACGGGGCGCGGCCATGCCGGGCGCGCGGGACGCCGTCCGCCTGCTCCGATCCCTCGGATTGCGGCTGGCATTGGCTTCCTCCTCCGCGCCGCCGCTGATCGAAGCGGTGCTCGACTGTCTGGATCTGGATCGGGGTTTCGAAGCGGTCTGTTCGGCGGAAGGCGAAGCCCGCGGCAAGCCGTATCCGGATGTTTACCTCGCGGCCGCGGCGAAGTTGGGCATTGCGCCGCCGGATTGTCTGGCGATCGAAGATTCAATCGCCGGCGTGCAGGCCGCCAAGGCCGCCGGCATGAAATGCCTTGCCGTCCCCCTGCCCGAATTGCGAGATGATCCGAGGTATCAGGCGGCGGATGCAGTCATCGATTCGCTGCAGCGGATCGATAAGCCGTTGCTGGGTTCGCTGGGAGTCGATATCCGCGGCTGAAATCCCGGCCGCTGGATCCCCCTTCCCCATAATTCGGACGATCGTCGATAGTCGAGGATCGGTGGTCGAACGTCAGATGTCCTTCGCATACATTCGGTGCATTTTATAGAAATCAATCCCCAGTCCCCGGAGTTCGCGCTGCATCTTATCGTTCTCCACCCCGACCTGGACGATGTCGGCGTGTTCGAAGCGGCCCGTCCGGAGGCTTTCGGCCATCGCCTCGAACAGGAGCGCCGTGCCGCCGAGGCCCCGGTACTTCGCGACGATCCCCGCGCCGTTCAGATTCACCCATTTCGTCCGCCGCAGTTCCAGCAGCAGATCGAGCCACCCGAAGGGAAACAGCTTGCCGCGGGTGCGCTGCAGGGCGGCGGAGATATCCGGATAGGCGAAGACAAACCCCACCAATTCGTCGCCCTTGGCGATCAGCTTGA
>JBJYXS010000449.1:0-2002 GCA_046260075.1 Anaerolineales bacterium
GCGGATCCTGGCCGAACACCTTCTCCTCTGACTACTCGGCGGTATTCCGGTCCGCATCCGGACACTGGCGGTTTTAATACGCCAAACGTATAATTCTTTCCGGAAAATGAGGATTCCGGCATGAAAACGATCGACCTTTCGATGCAGCGCTCCGATGAAGGAAAGAATCCCATTCTCTCCTTCCTGAACCGGTTGTCCCCCGAAGGGGGACAAAAACAATCGGAACTGGAAGCCCAAGACCATGTGATGATTCGCCTGGAAAGGGCTTTGGGGAACGAGTTCACCCTGATCCGGGAGATTAAAATCCCGGGATTGGGCACACCGATCCCTATGGCTCTGGTGGGCCCGCCCGGCATCTATGTGATCTACGCCAGCGGCGTCAAAGGATCCTTCCGGGCCCGCGGCGACGCTTGGCTGAAACTGGATAATTCCGGGAACATGCGCAACATCAAGCCCAACTTACCCCATCGCACACGACTATACACCGAAGCGATCCGCAAATTCCTGCTGCAGAACGAAATTATCGCATCGGAGATCGAACCGGTGCTGATGTTTTCAGAGACGGAAGCGTTCGTCGAAAACATAAAAGCTCCGATCCGGATGGTCATGGCCGACGGCCTGGACAGTTACGCCGGAAGCCTCCGCCTGATGAACCCGATTCTCTCCCCGGAAGAAACCGACGCCATTGTCCGTCTGTTGTCAAATCCGGAAGGCAAGCTTACCTTCGCCGAGGAAATCGCCGCCGATGAAGAGGAAATCGTTCCCCAACCGGTGATCATGCCCTCCGAGGAGTTCTTGGCGGCCGAGGAGACGGAAGAGATGGTGATGGAAGAGGCAGAGGAGGAGGAGGTACCTGAACCCGATTTCCTCGCCGATGCGGAAATGCGCAGCGCGTTCACCGGCGAGGAGGCGGAGGAGACGCCCATTCCGATCCCGCCCGTGATCGAAGAAGCGGTGGACGACACGCCGAGGCCCTCCATCTCGATCTCCTCGTTGCTGGCCCGGACCCGCATGAAAACCTGGCAAATCACCTTCTTGGGCGCGATGGCCCTTTTGGATATGGTGTTCATTTGCATCGCCCTGGCGATCGTCGTGTCTACCATGATCCGCTAAAGCATTTCCCTTCGCCCTTGGAATACCGAAAAAATTCATGACAGCGTCGTCCCCTTCTCCATGGTTGTCCGTCATCATTCCCGCCTACAACGAGGAACAGCGCCTGCCCGCCACCCTCGAAAAGCTGCACACCTATCTCGATCGGCAGTCCTATCCCGCCGAGATTGTCGTCGTCGACAACGGCAGCACCGACCGGACCGCCGACTTGGTGCGCGATCATGCGCGCCGGATCTCCTCGCTGCGCTTGCTGCAGGCGCCTGTGCGGGGCAAAGGATCGGCCGTCCGCACAGGCATGCTGCATTCCGCGGGAACCTATCGCTTCCTATGCGACGCCGATCTTTCCGTCCCGGTTGAGGAATTCGAACGGTTTTATCCGCCGCTCTTGCCGGATGCCGATATCGCCATCGGATCCCGCGAAGCGGAGGGGTCGCACCGCTATGATGAACCCGCCTACCGTCACCTCACCGGCCGGGTGTTCTCATTGGCGGTCGCGGGTTTGGTGATACGCGGTTTTAAAGACACGCAATGCGGGTTCAAGTGCTTCCGCGGCCCTGTGGCGGAAGATCTTTTTTCCCGGCAACGGTTCGATGGCTGGGCCTTTGACGTCGAGGTGTTGTACCTCGCCCGCCGCCGTGGATACCGCATCCGCGAAGTGCCGGTTTCCTGGTACTACCAATCCGACAGCCGGATCCGGCTGGTTCACGATTCGCTGACCATGTTCGCCGATCTGGTCCGTATCCGATGGTACGACCTGCGTGGTATGTATGGCCCATCCCATCCGCGGCCGCCGTCCGACTCTTAACCGCGAACACCGCCTGATCCGGCGCGGATTCCACAGGATCGCCGGCCTTGATGAAGCCGGCCGGGGAGCCTGGGCCGGGCCGCTGTC
>JBJYXS010000450.1:0-11106 GCA_046260075.1 Anaerolineales bacterium
GGCGCCCCTGGCGGGATTCGAACCCACAACCACCGGATTAGAAGTCCGATGCTCTATCCGTTGAGCTACAGGGGCACGGAACGTATTGTAGCAAATTTAAGGCTTTCGATCTTCCTTGGGAATTATCAGAAATCCGCCCGGTTTTCCCGGCCAATCGATTCCGGGTTGAGCCGGGGAATCCGCCAGTATTGGAACCAGGTGTTCGGTTTGATGGTTTACCATATCGCGGGGAGAGAAGCCATCCAATGAGCGGCGTTCTGTCCAAGAGCCGGTCTTTGGCCGCTTGTTATTCGTCCGCCGGGCGGATACCCTTATACACCCGCACACCGGAAAGCGTCCGCAGGATGGTTTTGGCCGGGCGTCCGATCTTCTCCGCCAGCTCGGCCACCGTCAGCGGGGTATTCCCGTTTGCCAGGAACACGCGAAACACCGCATCCACCAGCGTGGTGTGCGGGGAGATGTACTCCGGCTGCAGGCTGCAATGGGAAATCAGAGCGTGCTGGATCCCGTCGACGGTTCGCACTTCGGCCGTTTCAGGATCGATCCAATCGATCTGCGAGGCGTTTTCCACGGATTCCAGGGAGGCACGATGTTCCGGACAGAGATGGCTGAGCAGGTACACCCGCCATTCGCGTTCATTGCGCCGCCACCACCCGTAATCAATGTGGAAATGGGTGGATAGGGTGGGCTTAATCCGGCGCGCTACGCCCGGTTTCTTCACCGGCTGTCTGTCCATTTGGCCTCGTCAAAGCGATAGTACAAATCCCCCATATGGGAATAGAACGGCCGGGCCGCCAATTCCGCAAAAATCGGTTCGGGCGGCAGCCGGCGCACGACGTTAACCGCTTCATACAGCGTCCGCGCGTGCACCGTGCTTTGCGGATTGAGTTTTGCCAATTCCCGGAACACATCGGCGATCATCGTCTCCAGGGACCGCTGATGTTCATCCATGCGCAGCCACAACTCGTCCACGGCAATCGGATCTTCGACGGCGATGACGGAAAGTTCGTCGTATTCCACAGCTACCGATTGTTTTTGCATGGTGAAGGTCAGCCGGTTGTTGGCGGACGCCGTGGCGGTGCGCACCCATTCGCGGGCCGGCCGTCGCGAAGCCGCATCCAGTACAACCTCTCCCGGTTGATCTCCTCCGCGCACGCGCAGGATTCCGCCGGGCAGCAATCCCTTTTGCGGATACCATTCCGCCAAGCCGAAGACAAACCGGAACGGCGTAACCACCCAGCCGGGAAACCGTTCGTCCGTTTCGGCGTCCACAAAGGTAAATCGGATTCGGGTGGCCTGATGCGCGTGCGGAAAAATGGCGGAAAGGCGGGAGGTTAACGGCAGGGTGCCGACCCGCCAATGCGGAAAGGAAAGGATCAACGACACATCGCCGGTATTCTCGCGGTCGTCCTGTACGGCGCTCCATTCATCGTTCAGATCCCGGACGAGTTCCAGCAACGGTTCGCTGATGTCGCCGGTCTGCGCGGTATCGGGGGTATAGGCGAGTCGGCGGGGCGGGAACATCACCTCCGGCGGCTCCAGCCGCTTGAGGAACCAAGCCATTTCTCCGGCGGGTCCCACCTCCTCGAAGCGTTCGTCTTGGTAGAGCGCATATTCGAGTGAAAAAACGGCCAGCCGTTGATCCACATTTTCTTCCATTTCGATGTGTTCCAGAATTGCCGAAGTGGGCAACGGCCCGCCTTCGGCAACATCCAGCACCGCTTCGGCCAGGTTCAGATGGCCGCCGGAAATATCGACCAGCAACGAACGGGGAAACCAGCGGTCGGCGATTTTCGCAATCTCGGGATCTTGGGTTAATTGTTCTTCCAACGCGGAGAGGATGGAGTCGCTGTTGTCCCGCAGGATATCCTCCGGTTTGCGGTCGCCGGCGCCCATTAAAGTCTCCAGCGGGATGGTGTTTATCCTATGGTCTTCCAGACGGGCGGCGAAATCCCTTTCTCCATCGTCCATTTTCACACGAACGACGTCGAACGATCCGATATCGGGATTTGCGCCCTGCCGGATTGAAAGCACCGAACCGCGGGCGAAGCCGAACATCGGGAAGACCACTTTCTGCCCGACGGTGTAGGTAAGGCGGGGAAGGTAGATGATGTCATCCGCTTCCAAACGGGCGCGCTGTTTGGCTTCTTCCTGCAATTTCTCACGGATGACGGCAACCGCCAAACGCTCCGATTCCATCGGAGCGCCTTCCTCCAGCAGAAGGGTTTTTATGTTTTCGAGATCGGTTTCGTTGATCGCGAAGGTTTCGCCCCAAGGTAACGGGGCGGCGGATGGGTATTCTGCCACAAGTTCCTCAAATTCCACGAAAGTCGGCCCGCATCCGGCGCGCGGGCATGCCGATTATACTCCGTACACCGCGCGTGTCAAAGCGGCGCGCCATCGGAACGCTTATTTCTCTCCTTCGCCTTGCGAAAATGCATTATCGGATATATCATCCTGCGCAAGAAGGAGAGCGCCCACGCATGGAATCGCCGGTGCACGCCGTTCCGCTGGAATGCCCATTTTGCGGGTCAACCGTTCCGCCGGGCCAAACCCACTGCCCGGAGTGCAACAAAGACCTGATCCTCTGTTCCGATCTGATGTTCCGCCAACGGTTGGAGGAAGCTTTGTCCATGCCGACTTCTCCACCGTCCAGCCTGGAAGAACTGGTCCCCCGCCTGGGCGACAGCCTGGTTTCCCAGAAGATCATCAGCGCCCAGCAGCTGCAGCAGGCCCTGCAGCAACAGGCGCGCGATTCGGAGAAGGGGAAACCGCCGCGTCGGATCGGCCAGATCCTGATCGCGATGGGCGTGCTGACTCCGGAGGTGCTGGACCGGGCCGTAGCCGGCATGGTCCTGCAACTGCAGCAGGCGTTGCAGATCGCCAATCACCGGCTGGAAGAACGGGTCCGCGAACGCACCGCCGAGCTTTCCCAAGCCCTGAAGAAATTGTCGGAACTCAACCGCATGAAAGCGGATTTCGTCGCCAATATTTCACACGAATTGCGGACGCCGATGACTCATATCGTGGGATATATCGATTTGCTGGTCGACGATACCTTCGGTCCCCTTTCCCCACAGCAACGCGACGCGCTGGAAACATTGCGCCGATCATCCCAACGGCTGCACGACCTCATCGAAGACTTAATTCAATTCGCCGACACTTCGCGGGGCGGTATCACGCTTAACCTGCAGACCGTCTCGATCCGTGATTGCGTGCAGGAAGCGCTTGCGCGGTTGTCGGCGAAATCCCAGCAAGGAAACGTCCACATCGATGTTCGCTTGCCGCCGGATCTGCCGCCGGTGCGGGCGGACTCCCGGAAACTCACCTGGGTGATTTCCCAACTCGTGGAGAATGGAATAAAATTCACACCCTCGGGGGGGAAGGTGACCATCGTCGCCGGCCTTTCCTCCGACCGGATCTGGATCACCATCGAAGATACGGGCATCGGCATCCCGCCGTCGCGGATGAAGGAATTGTCGGAACCGTTCCACCAGTTGGACGGATCCTCCACCCGGCGGCGCGGAGGCACCGGCATGGGCTTGTACCTGAGCCGCATGATCATCGACGCACACGGTTCGAAACTCGCCATACAGAGCAAGGAAGGCAGCGGTACGAAAATCCTGTTCGATCTCCCGGCCGGCCGCCCCGACGGCGCACCCGGTGCGCAATAACGCCGACGAAAGGATACGGGAAATCCCATGTCTGGTCCGAATTCTCCCCAACGTTTGAGGAACAAGATGCTGGGCGTCATCCTGAAGGACGCCCGCAAAGCCGCGCACCAAACAACCCGCGAAGCCGCCGAATCGATCGGCATGACGACATCGATGCTTTCAGCGTTCGAATCCGGAAGACGGTCCATCACCCTGCCCGAGCTGGAAGCGCTGGCGTATACCTACGATGTGCCCATCCGGCATTTTCTCTACAACGCCCAATTCCTCACCGAAAACAAGCGGGATCCCATCGACTTGAAGCGGCTGGTCCCGCTGCGCCAGAAGATGATCGCCACCAAGCTGCGCCAACTGCGGGCTGAAAAAGGGATGCGCTTGAGCGAACTCGGCAAACGAACCGGGATCTCGAGCCGAAGAATAAAATCCTATGAAATCGGACGCCGGCCGATTTCGCTTTCGGATCTGGAAACGCTGTCCACCGCCCTGGGGGTGGAAGTGGCTTCCTTTTTGGAACCCTTTGGACCGGTGGGCGAATGGGAAATCAACCGGGAATCGGACGTGTTGTTCCAGAAGCTCCCCTCCGACATCCGCCACTTCGCCGCCCAGCCGATCCACGAGCCGTACCTGCGCCTGGCCATGAGATTGAGCGAACTACCGGCAGAACGTCTGCGCGATATCGCCGAAGCCATCCTGGATATCACCTTATAGCTCCCGAATCCGTCGTTCCATTGCTCCCGGCCGACAGGGAATCCTTCCTGCGCTGGGTCTCCACCGCCGTATACCGATTCGTGCATATCGGTTGGCATCCGATGGAGCACTGGATCGGCCGTCCGGTCTCCACCCGACTGCAGAATACGGATCGCACGACCGCAGGAGCATTGCTGGCATCCCCGGACCGCCTGGGTACGGTCTGGATCCATCTTTTTGCGGCCGACCGTCCTCACGGTCCGCAATCCGTGTGGGATCGCTTATGGCCCCTCGCTGTGGATTCCTTTTCCCGAAGAAGATTGGAATCCGTTTGGGCAATGACCCCCCATCGCTGGCTGATCCACCTGCTGAAGGGAAGCGGGTTCACGGAAAGCGACCGGGTCGTTGCCTTTTCCCTGCGCCCATCCCGCTCAAAGACGTCTTTCGAACGATCCTCCGCCATCTCCCCGATTTCCGAATCCGACCTTTCCATCATCGAACGGCTGGACCAAGCCGCGTTTGTACCGCCCTGGCAGATGGATGGTGGTGCCCTGCGGGAGACCTGGAGACGATCCATCTGGGCGTCCGTCTGCCGGCGGGAAGGGCGCCTGGCCGGCTACCTCATGGCGACTCCTACCCCGCAGGGAGTGCATATCAGCCGATTGGCCGTCCACCCGGAGCATCAGAACAAGGGCATCGGACGATCGCTGATCGGCCGTCTCCTGGAAGAATGCCGCCGCCGCGGAATTCCACAGATCACCGTTAACACGCAGCTTCATAATCCACACTCTCACCGGCTTTATCGTTCGCTGGGTTTTCTTGAAGCGGGAGAACACCTCCCGGTGTTCCGGTTCGATATACCCCGGTGGTAACGCCGATTCCCGCCGTCGGGCGTTCCGCGCGCAGCCGGAATCCAATAGAAAATGGTCTCCGCCTAGACAATTTTCTGCAATCATGGCAAACTACTCCACCGTCTGTTTCGCACACTGCTCACCACACAGACGTGGAGGGGTAATGCCCAAGAAGAAACGCAAAAGCTTTTCCCGCCAGCGGGCATCCGCGCGCAACTTTCAGCGCCAACTGCTGATCGGCATCGCCATCGTGGCGGCGATCGTCGTCATCTTCGTGGTAGTCGCCGGCCGGTTCACAACGGTCGGGAAGTCCTTCCCGCCGCGGGAAGCCGGGAACCCGGACGCCAAAGTCATCGTTGAGGAATTTTCCGATTACCAATGCCCGTTCTGCGGTTTATTCGCCCGGACCGCGGAGATCCGCCTTCGGGAAAACTACATTAAACCCGGAAAAATCCTGTTCATCTTCCACAACCTGACGGTAGTGGATTCTTACGTCCTCAACGGAACGGAATCGTACCTGGCGGCGATGGGGGCCCTCTGCGCCGGCGACCAGGACATGTTCTGGGAGTATCACGATATCCTGTACCAGAACCAAGTCGGCGAAAACCAGGGCAACTTCAACGCCGCACGCCTGCAATCCTTCGCCGCCGAACTGCAATTGAACATCGTCGAATTTAACCAATGCATGAGCAATCAGGACCACGCCGACATCATCAGCGATGACACAAAATTGGCGGATGCCAGAGGGGTCACCGGCACCCCGACGTTTCTGGTCAATGGGATCCAGGTCGAAGTAAAAACGCAGGATTTCCATGATTTGTTTGACGCCATCGACCGGGCTCTATTAACGGTCGGAGGCTGACCGGAAGGCTGTCCGCCTGCCGTCAGAACAGACATCGCACAGCGGAGCAGGATCGGCACGCCAGATTCTGCCATCAGGGGGATGATGAATGCACCGATTTTCCAGACCAATACATTGATGGTCATATCGCAACGAACCCGCATCTGCGGGTTTTGTTGCGTCCCATGCCATTGGAGCGGTTTCGGCGGGAAGGTTTTTTTCGGCCGATTTGTCCAACGCCGGCTTCGGCATCCAGATCGGCGGATCGGAGGGGGATATGCAATCCTGGCGTTCGTTCTTCATCGGTGTGTGCGCCGGCCTGCTGGCCGCAGCTTTGGTTCTGATCGGCAATGGCCGAACATCGGGCAAACCGATTCTGCTATCGACGCCCCGCGAAGCGCCGGGCGTGCGCGTATCCGTCCGCGGCGCGGTCGTCGCTCCGGGCATCTACCGGCTGCCGCCCGGCAGCATCGTCCAGGACGCGCTGCAAGCCGCCGGCGGCGTTCTCCCCCGGGGCGATATCTCCCGGCTCAACCTTGTCGCTCCGCTCAGCGACGGTCAGGAATTACGCATCCCGCTGGAAACCCCGTCTCCCGGCCCGGGCACACCAGCGGCCGCGGGTCCGGCGGCCGGCGGGATCATCAACCTCAACTTCGCCACGGCGGAGGAACTGCAAACCCTGCCCGGTATCGGACCCGTGCTGGCGCAGCGGATCGTGGAATACCGGGAAACCGTCGGCCCGTTTCAATCCGTCGATGATTTGTTGTCCGTGAAGGGAATTGGTCCTTCCCTGCTGGAAAAGATCCGGGATTTGGTGGAAGTATAGGCCGGATGAACCACCGGCGCGGTCGGTGACCGCGCCGGCAGATACCGCACCCAGGACGATGCGTTCCGACCGCTCCGGGACAGGCTACACTTTCGGCAATACGATCGACTGTTGAGCCTGGTATTTTCCCTTCCGGTCGGCGTACGACGTACGGCATTCCTCATCCGCTTCGAAGAAGATCACCTGGGCGATTCCCTCATTGGCATACACCCGTGCGGGGAGCGGGGCGGTGTTGGAGATTTCCAGGGTGACGAAGCCCTCCCATTCGGGTTCAAAGGGCGTGACATTGACGATGATTCCGCACCGGGCGTAGGAGCTTTTTCCCACGCACAGCGTCAGCACGTTGCGCGGGATGCGGAAATATTCGACCGTCCGGGCCAGGGCGAAGGAGTTCGGCGGGATGGTACACACCGGCCCCTTGAAATCCACCATCGACCGCTTATCGAACGCCTTCGGGTCGATGATCGCGGAATGAACATTGGTGAAGATTTTAAATTCGTCCGCCACGCGGATATCATACCCATAGGAAGATACGCCGTAGGAAATAACCCCCTCGCGCACCTGGGATTCCACAAAGGGATCGATCATCCGGTGTTCTTTGGCCATCCGGACGATCCAGCGGTCCGATGTTAAACCCATACTAATCCTCCTTGTATAGAGATGGGGTGTCGCCGGTCGCTTCCGGAAGCGGTCCGACGACCGGGTTTTCCAGTATGCCAATTCCGTCGATCTCCACCTGCACCGTATCCCCGGCGGCGATCTTGCCCACACCCGATGGCGTGCCGGTCAGCACGACGTCTCCCGCTTCGAGGGTCATGATGCCCGATATGAAGGCGACGAGCTGCGGGACGGAAAAAACCATATCCCTTGTCGATCCCAATTGGCGGAGTTGGCCATTGACCCGGCACACTATCCGGAGATCGTGCGGGCTTACTTCCGTGTCGATCCACGGGCCGATCGGGCAAAAGGTGTCGAAGCCCTTGGCGCGGGTCCACTGGCCGTCGCGGTTCTGCAGATCGCGGGCGGTGACATCATTGGCGATCGTGCAGCCGAACACGCACGCCATCGCCTCGTCGGCGGTGGCGTCCCGCGTCCGCCGTCCGATGACCACCGCCAATTCCGCCTCGTGCTCCACCTGTTGCGATTGTGGCGGAAGGACGATCTCCTCTCCCGATCCGATCACCGCGGAAGGGGGTTTGAGGAACAGCAACGGCACGTCCGGCACTTCGACATGATGTTCGCGGGCGTGATCGGCGTAGTTTCTCCCGATGCAGACGATTTTGCCCGGGACGCAGGGCGGCAGGAGTTGTACGGATGCCAACGGCCGCTGAACGGGCATGCGCCGGTGGGCTCCGAACAACGGCCCGGAGATCAAACCGACCTGATCCCCTTCCAACCAGCCTTGCGCGGGCGTGGATTCGCCTTTGGGCAGGAAACGGACAAAGCGCATGGTCAGGCGCCCCAGACCCGGAACTGATCGAGGATCGAGCCGCCGATGAATTCGCGCAAGATCGAGTCGTCGGGGATGAAATCCGGTGACAGCGGACGAAACCAGGCCAGCAACGCCAACAACCGTTTGGCTTCGATATACTCAGGGCGGTCGGGATCGATCTGTCGGAGGAGCGGTTCGGCGATCGGGCGCAGCGCGGCCAACTCATACACCAGCGCCGAGTTGAACATGCCGTCGGAGTTTTCCTGGTAGACGAAGATATTCTGCCGCTCCCCGCGCCGCACCCTATCCCATAGCGAGATGGTGAACTCCGGGCTGTGCCCCCGCTGGGAGGCATCCCGCACGATCCGGCGGATCAGGCGGGTGTCGGTGGTGGAAATCCGGCTGTGCCGGTCCAGGTTCAATTGCGTCAGGGCGGAGGCATAGATGCGGAATATTTCCCCGGAGCGGAAGCGGGGAAGCAGTTCGGGGTTCAACCCATGGATGCCTTCCATGATGATCACCGCCTTGCCGGGAAGACAGACCGTCTCGCCGGCGGCGCGCTTCCCGGTTTTAAAATCGAACCGGGGCAGCGCCACCTCCTCGCCGGCCAGCAATCGCTGCAGGTTGTCGTTCAACAATTCCCTGTCCACCGCCTGGAAGGATTCAAAATCCGGCTTGCCGGATTCATCGCAAGGGGTATCTTCCCGGTCGACGAAATAATTGTCCATTTCCAGCGGAAAGGGGCGCAGCCCCTGGGAAAGCAGTTGAATCGACAGACGCCGGGAAAAGGTTGTCTTCCCGGAAGAGGACGGCCCGGCAATCAGCACCAAGCGGATCCGGTTGCGCGATTCGGCGATCCGCCGGGCGATCTCGGCGGTTTTCTGGTCGTGCAGAGCTTCCGCCACCAGGATCAGTTCCCGTCCCCGGCCCTGCTCGATGGCATCGTTGAGCATGCCCACATCCTCCAGGCCCAGCCGTTCCTGCCAGCGTCCGTATTCCTGGAAGGTCGCCCACAGCTTCGGGTAATCCCCATCAGGGAGGATCTTGTCGGGAAGGTGGCGCCGCGGAAACCGCAACACGAATCCCCCGCCCGTCCGGTGCAACCGGAACATCCGCAGGTATCCGGTCGAGGGAACCATGTACCCGTGGAAATAATCCTCAATCCCGCGCAGGGAATAGAGGGTCAGATAATCCTTCTTGCGCGTTCTCAGCAGGCGGATCTTATCGATGTATCCTTCCCGCTCCAGCAACTGGATCGCCTCCGGCAGCGGAACTTCGCGCCGGTGGATGGGTTCATCCGCCTCGACGATTTCCCGCATCCGGGCTTCGATCCGGCGCAGCTCCTCGGGAGTGAACGGCGGATGCCGGTAGGCGGTGCAGAATAATCCGCCGTCGCTGACGGAATGATCCACCTCCACATCGCAGCCCGGCAGGATTTCGCGCACAGCCACCACCAACACGAAGGCCAGCGACCGTCGGAATATCCGCGATCCGTCCCCCGTACTCGTGTCGAGCGGAACGAGATCCGCGTCGGCCCCCACGGGGAACGACAATTCGCGGAGTTCCCCGCCCAGCAAAGCCGCCACGACGGGGGGTGTAGGCTGTCCTCCGGAGGCCCGCAGGAACGCCTCGACCGTCGTTCCCAACGGACCCTCAAACGTGCGGCCGTCGGGCAGGGTTACCTGAACGGTCGTGCGCCGTTCGGAGGGAATGATATGGGTTTTGGTCGCCATCGCCTGCCCGCCTTCTTGACATGCGTTTTCCGGCTGGTATAATCCTCGCGTTTTCCTCGGTAGCTCAACCGGCAGAGCAATCGGCTGTTAACCGATGGGTTCCAGGTTCGAATCCTGGCCGAGGAGCCTTCTGCAAATTGTAACCCAGTATTTCGCATCATCGGTGCGTTGACACAATTCCTTTCATCCGGTATAGTCTGGAAAGCAGCACCTTTCCAACGGTCATCGGTGCGGGTGCTCTGCACCCCGGATGGTCGAGCATGCCCCGCAAATTGCGGCGGGGCAAAAGGCGAAGCCGGTGAAAGTCCGGCGCTGTCGCGCAACTGTATGCCGTAAATTCGGCAAGCCAGGTCGCCCGCCCGCACCGCGATCCATCAACCTTCGCGAGAAAGGTGAGGACGATTTCCATCTCCGCCCGTTCACCCATCTCCCCGCTCGCGCGGGGAAATTTATTTTTCCGCATAATACCCTTCGTATTCTGCGCCGTTCTGCTGGCCACCGCGCTGTCCGCCAGCATCGCCGTCGGCGTGGTGCCCATCCCCCTCGACCAGTTGACGGCGATCCTGCTCCGCCGCCCGGAAGCAGCGGAGCTGCCGGCATCCCTGGTGTCCATCATTTGGGATCTGCGGCTTCCGCGCACGCTGTTTGTCATGCTGCTGGGTATGTCGCTGGCTTCCAGCGGTTGCGCCTTTCAAGGAGTGTTTCGCAACCCGCTGGCGGATCCCTACCTGCTTGGGATCGGTTCCGGCGCTTCCCTGGGGGTGGCGATCGCCATCACCCTTACGACGCTCCCCGTCGGACCGCCGTTCGTGCCGATCTTCGCCTTCCTCGGGGCTTTGGCCACCGTGTTGCTGGTGTACGGATGGGCGCATCCCGGCCGCGATGCGGCATCTTCCACCCGGTTGATTTTAGCCGGCGTAGCCGCCGGAGCCTTCGCCCAATCCCTGGCTGCCTTCCTCTTCTACCGAACCGCCGAGAGCACCCAACGCGCCATCAGCTGGTTGATGGGCGGATTGATTCTTGGCGGATGGGATCCGGTCCGGATCACCCTGCCCTATATCCTGG
>JBJYXS010000450.1:11206-15310 GCA_046260075.1 Anaerolineales bacterium
GGATTGATTCTTGGCGGATGGGATCCGGTCCGGATCACCCTGCCCTATATCCTGGTCGGAGTTCTCCTGCTGATGACTATGGGCCGGGTGTTGAACCTCCTCCAATTCGGAGAGGAGCAAGCCGAGCAGACCGGGTTGCATGTCGCCCGTGCGCGATGGCTGTTGATCGTCATCGCATCGCTGACCACGGCGGCCGGGGTGTCGTTCGGCGGCGTGATTGGATTCATCGGCTTGGCCGTGCCGCACCTGGCCCGGCTGTTGTGGGGCGGAGATTACCGCCGCCTGCTGCCGCTGTCCACATTGCTCGGCGCTGCAGTCCTGCTCCTGGCCGACCTGTTGGCCCGGACGATCGTCGCCCCGCAGGAATTGCCGGTGGGGATCGTCACCGCCCTGCTGGGGGCGCCTTTCTTCTTCTACCTCCTGCGCCGAAGCGAGAAAACCCCATGAGCATCCCTTTTCCGCCGGCCTTGGTCCTGGAAAAACTCACGGTGCGGTATCCGCGCCGAGCGTCCGACGCTCTGGCCGGTATCAGCCTAACGGTCGGCGGCGGAGAAATCGTCGCTCTGGCGGGCCCCAACGGTTGCGGAAAAACCACCCTGCTCCGCGCCGCTTCCGGTGTGCTGACGCCGCGCTCGGGAAGGGTGTTTTGTCCGGGCCAAAACCGACCGATGCACCTCCTTCCGCCGGAAAAAAGGGCCCGCCTGTTGGCGGTTGTTCCGCAGATGGCCGGGCTGCCGTCCGGGTTCACCGTTGCGGAAGCCGTGATGCTCGGGCGGATATCGTTCCACGGCTGGTTCGGTCGGGAAACGGCGGCCGACCGCCAAGCCGTACGCACGGCCATCGCGGCGGTCGGCCTGGAAGCCGCTGCGCAGCTTTCCGTCGATTCGCTTTCCGGCGGCATGCAACAGCGCGTATTGATCGCCCGGGCGCTGGTCCAGGAGGCATCCATCCTATTGATGGATGAACCCACCGCCCATCTAGACGTTCGATTCCAAATTGAAACCCTCGGCCTGTTGCGCACTTTCGCGCGTAAACTGGGATGCGCCGTGGTGACGGCGATGCACGACCTGAACCTCGTCGCGCGATTCGCCGACCGGGTCGTTCTGCTCGAAGAGGGATCCATGGCGTATGGCGGACCGCCCGCGGATGTATTGACGGCCGAGATCCTTTCGCCCCTGTTCGGCCATCCCATGCACGTCATGCCGCATCCCTTGTACGGATACCCCTTGATTCTGCCGGACGGCAACGGGCGCCGGATGGAACCCGCCAATGCGGACGGCGCCGACCGGACATCCGGTACAATAGCCCGCCAAGAGACCTCTGCCGGCCTCTCATCAACGGATCCCATCCGGAATTCGCCCGTCCGGCGAATCCCCCGATCCGGAAGAGGATCACGATGCCGCGACTGACGAAGATCACCACACGTCGTGGGGACGACGGCGGAACCGACTTGGCCGACGGCGGACGAGTCCGCAAAGATTCGCGCCGGATTCATGCCATCGGGTCGCTGGATGAATTGAATTCGGCCATCGGGATGGCCCGTGCCCAGAATCCGCCACCACGGACCGACGGCCTTTTGCAGGAGATTCAAAACGATTTATTGTGCCTCGGCACGGCGCTTGCGCATCGGTCCGCCGTGCCGCGCAAAGGATCCGGTCCTGTCCTTGACGGACAACGGATCCGGGATTTGGAGCGGGAAACCGACGAATTGCAGCAACAGCTCGGGCCGCTTCAGAATTTTCTGCTTCCCGGAGGGACGCCCGCCGCCGCATCGCTGCACTTTGCGCGCGCCGTTTGCCGCCGGGCGGAACGGGATGTGATCGCCCTTTCCCGGCGGGGACACGTGGCGTCCGAACTCCTGATCTACCTCAACCGGCTTTCGGATTTCCTCTTTCAGGCGGCCCGTTGGGAAAATCGATCGGCGGGAATTCCGGAATCCCTTTGGGAGAGCCGGTAGGGCCGCCGGTTACCGTTCCCCATCATCACAGACAACGTTCCGAATCGCGAAACCGCCTCCCAAGGACAGGCGGCCGGGAGAAGAGCGGACTCCCTCAGAACACCGGGAAAGGGATTGCGGATAACGAAATCCGCGGCAGCCCATGCGGAAAAAGCTGAACACCCGTACTCGGCCGCCGTCCGAACGTCGCGCCGATTGCCCGGAAACCGGCAGGGACCTTCCTGCCGAAAGGCGGAACGGATCCGGCCCGTAAATATCCTGGAACGGACCGATAAAAAACAGTAGGATAGGCAACGGGAACCGGAATATCCAAAAGAGAATATGGACCGTTGGAGAATAACTGCGCCGTACCTTTCCCGCGAAGCCGACGTATATCTGCATATGAAAGGACGGCAGGATGGAGTATAGGATGGAAAACCCCGCCGCCGCGATCACCAAGGCGGCCAGCAAACAAACCTATTACACAATTCGATTTCTCGCGGACCGCGGCCTTGTCGACGACGCGTACCGGACGTACGCCTACTTCCGCTGGGTGGATGATATCCTGGACATGGCTTCGGAATCCGGCCCCGTCCCCGATGAAGCCGAACGGTCGGAACGGAGAGCGTTCTTCGATCGGCAGAAAGCACTCTTGGAAGCCGGCTACCGCAACGACATTCCGAGCAACGTATCCGTTCAGGAGTGGATGCTGGTGGACCTGATCCGAAGCGATCCGGACCGCAACAGCGGGTTGGGATCCTACCTGCGCAACATGATGCGGGTGATGGATTTCGACGTCCGCCGCCGCGGCCGTCTGATTGCGCAAGCCGAACTCGACGAATATACGCGCTGGCTGGCGGTCGCGGTGACCGAGGCCATGCAATATTTCATCGGCCACGGGGAATTCGCGCCCCGCGACGGTACGCGCTACCTGGCCGTTTCCGCCGCCCACATCGCCCATATGCTCCGGGATACATTCGTTGATGCGCGGGATGGATATTTCAACATCCCGCGCGAGGTGCTGGAAACCCACCACATCGGCCCAACGGACGTCCGCCACGAAGCCTACCGGGCCTGGGTGCGTCAACGGGTACACCTGGCGCGCGAGTATTTCTTGGCGGGCGGAGAGTATTTCCGGCGATCCCGGAACCGCCGCCACCGGTTGGCCGGTTTCGCTTATATGTCACGTTTCGAGTGGCTGTTGGATACCATCGCCCGGGAAGGTTACGTGTTGCGCCCCCGGTACGACGAACGCAAAAGCCCGGCAACGGGGGTGCAGATGATTCTGCGGACTCTATCCGCCATGCTGGCGGTGCGCAATACGGGAACCTCTTCCCGGCGGATCCTCCCGCAACGATAGGAGAACCATGAAAACCCAATCCGCCATCATCATCGGCGCGGGGATCGGAGGCCTCACCGCCGCCATTCATCTCGCCCGCGGCGGGCTGCATGTAACCGTCATCGAAAAAAACAAACTCCCGGGCGGACGCTGCAACCGCATGGAACGGGCGGGCCGCCGGTTCGACACCGGGCCCACCCTGTTCGTCATGCCCCTGCTGTACGCGGCGGAATATCGCGCCCTGGGCGCCGACATGCAGGAACAACTCAACCTGCAGCGCGTCGACCCGACCTACCATTTGGTCTTCGACGACGGCAGCCGGCTGGACCTTACCTCCGATATGAAACGGATGCGGGAACAGCTGGAATCCATCCAGTCGGGAAGCTTCCGCGGGTTTCTGGATTACCTCCGGGAAGGGGACCGGCATTACCGTCTGGTGCTCGACCGGCTGGTCAACCGCGATTTCCGCAGTGTGTTCGATCTCTTCCGGCCGGGAAATGCGGACCTGCTGTTCGGGCTAAAACCGCTTGTCAACCATTACCGCAATATGTCGGCATACTTCGACCATCCCCGTTTGAAGGCTGCGTTTACGTTTCAGGACGTCTACATGGGGCTGAGTCCGTTCGAGGCGCCGGCCACGTATTCGATGATGCCCTATTCGGAACTGGCGCACGGCGTTTGGTACCCGCGGGGCGGTATGTACCGCGTGGCTAAAAGCCTTGCCGGGCTGGCCCGCCGGGCCGGCGTGGAATTCCTGTTCGACAGCGCCGTACAACGGATCGCGGTGGACGGATCGCGCGCCCGGGGCGTGCGTTTGGCCGACGGATCG
>JBJYXS010000451.1:0-1960 GCA_046260075.1 Anaerolineales bacterium
CCGGTGATGTCCCAACAGTCCTTGTGATGACGGGTCTTGCAGATCGGGCAGATCACCACCCCGCGCGGATCCCGCGGCGCAACCGGCTGAAGGCAATAGGGGCACTTGTGCTCCTCCGAACCGACCAAGCGGATTTCCGCATCGGAATTCCGCTTCCGCAGGAAAGGCAGGGCGTTGCGGATCCGCGTTCCCAGCGAACGGCGCGGATGCGGGGATGGGGGCGCTTTCTGCTTTCCCGCGGCGGCCGCCGCTTGGGATTCCAGGATCTCAGCGGGTACGATCGGGGGTGATGGATAACGGATCCGTCCCCAGGCTGCCGCCCAGGTGGCGGCGATCGCGCTGATCAGCATGTACACCAGCGCCGACCAATCCGGGCGTTGTTGCATCGGTCCGACGGGGTCGACGCCCGCCAAGCCGCCCGTCAACCAACCGAGCACGACCTGGCTCGCCGCCGCAGCGGCGCAGCCGGCCGCCCATTGCAGCAGGACCGAATGCCGGCGGAAGAACAGCCGCGCACACGCACCCAACAGCAATCCCTCCCCGATGGCCGCCGTCACGGCCAACAGCCACGGCGCAATGGTGCCGTTGATGGCGGCGGCGAAGGCGAATCCCACCGCGCTGAAGAGGGCCGTCAGGACCAACACTTCCAGCCGGAACAGCAGCAGGAACAGCTTCGGCGAACGGTAGGGTTCCGCGGACCGGTTCATCGTGATGTGTCCTCCTCGTGGAGGATGATCCGGCCGGATGCGCTGTGCTTCGGCGATTCGGCCGGTTTGATTTCCTCGCCGATCCGGATGCGGTCGCGCAATGAAGAATCGGCCGCACCTTCCGGGCCCTCGAAATGGCGGAAGTGAAGCGCCTCGGGCAGGTCGCCGGTCAGTTCATAGAACCGGTACTGGTCGGTGTTGCGGGCCCGCAGGATGTGAAGCGGCGGCACCCCGATGCTCCCCAGGGTCCGGTGCAGGAAGGATTCCCCCCCGGCGATCTCGTGGGTCATCTCCGTTTCACGCAGCACCCCGCACACGGGGCAGTGGCCGGCTTCGAACGTCACCTCTTCCAGCGGCTTGAGGATCTCTTCGCGGGTGTTGCACGAGGGACAGGTGAGGGAAAGGACCAGTTCCTGGTCGAGTTCGATCGCCGCGTCCGGTCCCAAATCCTGGCGGACGATCTTCAGGAGTTCCGCCAGGGTGGTGTGTTCGGAGCGCAGGGGCAGTTCGACGGGATCGCCGTAGACCCAGTGGCTTTCGCAATCCTCGCGCACCACATAGGCGCTGGTGTGCATGGCATTGGTCAGTCCGTTGAAATGCACCACCTTGCCTGCCTCCACCGGCATCCCATGGATCAATTTCAGCGCCTCCTGGGATTGCATTCCGCCGATGATCGAAGCGATCGTCGGGGTGGTGGGGACTTTGCCAAGCAGGATGTTCTGACGCGCCAGGAGCGGGCAGGAATAGCGCAGGGAGAGATCGCGTCGCGCGGTTTCGGTCAGGGTGCACTCAAAGCAGGCTCCCCGGCCGGGGACGAATACACGGAGGAGACCGAGCAATTCCTGGATCGCGCCGTCGACCCAGGGCTTGTTCATCCAATAACAGAAGCGGTTCAGAGCCAGGCGGGCCTCGCGGTTGTCGAGGCAGCCGATCACCGCATCCATGCGGCGGATGATCCCCAGGCCGAGCTGGGTGGTGACGTCGCCGTGGAGGTATTGGACCCGCAATTGGGGGTTTAGGGACTTGGCGCGGGCGGCGATCACCTCGGCCTTTGAACGCCGGGAATCGCCTTCGCGGAAGAGGACCGAACGGCTGAGGTTGGCCGCCTCAACGGTGTCGAAATCGATGATGAACAGATGCCCGATGCCCATCAGGGAGAGGTTCTTGACCACTTCATTGCCCAGCGCACCGGCTCCAACGACCAGCACCTTCGCCGCCTGGACTTTTTCCTTTTCCCACCAGGAGATGAAATC